>NZ_JBSXNI010000048.1:0-194684 GCF_056857555.1 Acinetobacter sp. L-24
GAATACGCGTGGCTCTTCACCAGCTTTTGCAATCCCGAAACTTGGCGCACGTTTATTGGTTCCGTCAAAGCGTGCAGTGACCAGATCAGACAGTGCAGCCACTTCGGACACCAGTTCCTGGATTTTGGCTGATTTGTCAGAACTATCCAGAGTGGCGACCAGTTCAATTGGGCCTTCCAGGCGTTCTAATAGGGTTTTAAGTTGAGCTGAAGTATTTCGGTCTAACATTGCTAACGTCTCCAAAGGAGTAAATGTTTATTTGATAACAGGATATTAAATGAATTGAATAAATAGTTAAAACAGTTTGTTTTTATTTTATTGATCGGATTTACAGATTTGTTGAAAAATTCATTATTAATTTCAAAGTTCTATATGGGGTCGAAAGATTAATCTTCAAGTAGTTTAGAGCAAGAATAAGGATTTTCAGCTAAGATTAAAACAAGATATTTGAGAATTGAATGATGGAATTACAACGCGGTATTTATCAACATTATAAGGGACAGCTTTATCAGGTGTTTCATGTCGCCACGCACAGTGAAACTGAAGAAAAGCTAGTGGTTTATCAATGTCTTTATGGGGATTATTCAATTTGGGTACGTCCTTTAACGATGTTCACTGAGACCATTACTACCCACGATGATCGTGAAGTAGAACGCTTTAAATTGATTCAGGCACTTTAAGCCAAACAGACTCAGGGAAGAGTGATGCAAAATTCAGATAAATTTGAAAGATTCATGCAAGAATTATATGAAAAATTTCATAGGCATGACCTTAAACAGGCAGATCGCCTGCACCGATATCGCAATATAGAGCCAGAATCAGGCCGATTTTTATCTATGCTGATTCGTGCGCAACAATCCAAAAATATTCTGGAAATTGGCACCTCTACCGGTTATTCCACTTTATGGCTGGCAGAAGCGGCTCGGCAGACTCAAGCCATGATTACAACTCTTGAAGTTGATGCAGAACGGGTTGCTCAGGCAAAGCAATATGCGACAGAAATAGATCTTGCAGATTTAATCAATTTTAAAGTAATTGATGCTCAGGTTTATCTGGAGGCAGAAAAGGAAATATTTGATTTTATCCTGTTAGATGCTGAACGAGATGCTTATGTCAGTTACTGGCCACATTTGAGTCGATTACTTAAAGCAAAGGGCGGGTTACTAGTAGTTGATAATGTCATTTCACATGCAGCAGAAGTCGAAGAGTTTATTGCCTTAATTCAGCAAGACCCACGTTTTATCATGAGTATTGTACCCATAGGCGCAGGTTTGCTGATGGTGGGATTGCGTTAATTTGATTGGCTCTAATCCATGCAAATTTTATTAAAATGTAAATTATATTCGAGATACTTTTCCACGAATGCGGCTTTGTCTTGGCGTCTTAGTAAGTTGTCATAAATAAATTCAGGTACGGGATGATACAGCTCGGTATGACCATTACTGTATACAATTTTCAGGTGGCGGCTTGAGGGATTGTATTTCCAAGAAATCACGGTAAGCAGTTTTTGCATATGCGTTCCTCCACTGAATATTTCTTATCTTATCATTTGAACTTATGCCATATGGCTCTGCAGATGTATAGCTCAATTGTAAGAATGGGTAAGGATTATGGGAAAGTGAAGCAAAAGATATGCCTGAATTTTTATATGATGGATCAAGAAAAAAATAGGACTATAATATTTTAAGTTCTAATAAAATAATTTTAAAAAATAAAATCCAGTATTGTGCTGACATAAAAGTTCAAACTATAAAAAACCACGCTAAAAAGCGTGGTTTTTTGAATCAGTTCAATCTAATTAAAATTAGATTTTACCAACTAAGTCGATAGAAGGAGCAAGAGTTGCATCGCCTTCTTTCCATTTAGCTGGGCAAACTTCGCCTGGGTGAGCATGTACATACTGAGCTGCTTTAACTTTACGAAGAAGTTCTTGAGCATCACGGCCGATACCACCAGCGTTGATTTCAACGATTTGGATTTTACCTTCTGGATCGATCACGAAAGTACCACGATCAGCAAGGCCGTCAGCTTCGATTAATACGTCAAAGTTTTTAGCAAGAGTCCAGTTTGCATCGCCAACCATTACATACTGGATTTTTTTGATTTCTTCTGAAGAATCGTGCCAAGCTTTATGAGTGAAATGCGTGTCAGTAGAAACTGAGTAGATTTCAACGCCTAGTTTTTGGAATTCAGCGTAGTTGTCAGCAAGGTCACCAAGTTCAGTCGGGCAAACGAAAGTGAAGTCAGCTGGGTAGAAGAATACAACAGACCATTTGCCTTTCAGGTCAGCTTCAGTAACTTCAATGAATTTGCCGTTTTGGAATGCAGTTGCTTTAAATGGTTTAACTTCAGTATTAATTAAGCTCATCATTGTCTCCATGATTGAGGTAGTCTTTGATTTTGAATAAGAGTATCGAAATTTTGGTTGATGCTAAAATGGTATTTTTACATTACAAACATCGGAAAAACCGAATTAAGTAAAAACGCGCCACTTCGGCAAAATCGCTTTGTTCATTGAGCAGCATCAAGATGATGGCCTGATGACAAAATTATCTCTTTTTCCTCGTGCTAGCAAACATGATGTTGAAACCAAAAAATTCAAGGGTGAATCAGGAAAAAAGCATGTTTTCCGCAAAATAATTTAAATATCAATTTCAAAATTAAACTGATGATTAAATCTACTCAGGAAAATTCAAGCGTGTCATATAGATATTTTGATAGGTTTATGGCGCTGAATTGAGGGAAATCAGGCAGCCAAAGCCAATTTGTCCGGCACTTAACAGAACTACGACTATCTGAAATCTAATGAACCAAGTAAAATAAACCTTTCCTGTTTTTTGATGTGGGTGTTTTCTCTGTGCAGAGTCATTTAAATGTAGATCAATGGATAATGGCGCGTGACCGTCACCGTTTAAATCGACTGAAAAAGGGGAAAGACGCAGATGCCAAGCAGTATCAGGAATTATTTGAAAAATCCAATCTGAAAGTACGGCAACGGCTTGAACGTCTTCCGAACATCAAGCTGAATCAGGATCTACCGGTTACTCAGTACACTGATAAGCTGATTGCCGCGATTCAAAAGCATCAGGTGATTATTGTGGCTGGCGAAACCGGTTCTGGTAAAACCACCCAGTTACCGCAAATTGCTATGCTGGCTGGATGTGGCCTGACCGGAATGATCGGACATACCCAGCCGCGTCGACTGGCAGCCCGCAGCGTATCACAGCGTATTGCCGAAGAAGTTGGCGAAAAACTCGGTGAATCAATTTCCTTTAAAGTACGTTTTACGGAACAGGGTTCACAAGACTCAATTGTGCGTTTGATGACAGACGGTATTTTACTGGCCGAACTGACGCATGACCGATACCTGACCAAATATGACACGATTATTATTGATGAAGCGCATGAACGTTCGCTGAATATCGACTTCATTATGGGTTATCTGAAGCAGCTATTGCCACGTCGTCCCGATCTGAAAGTCATCATTACTTCAGCAACCCTGGATGTAAACCGTTTTAGCAGTTACTTTAATGGTGCACCAATTTTTGAAGTGGAAGGCCGCAGCTTCCCGGTAGAGCTGCGTTATCGCCCGATCTCGGAAATGAGCATTGGCGGTAGTGATGATGATGAGTTTGATGATTTTGAAGAAAACCTGCCTCGCGCTGTGGTCAAAGCAGTCGAAGAATGCTTTCAGGATGCACAGGAAAAAGGTCATCCCGAACATGCCGATATCCTGATTTTTGCCAGTACCGAGCAGGAAATTCGCGAGTTACAGGAAACCCTGATCAAACATGGGCCACGCCATACGGAAGTATTAACTTTATATGCGCGTCTGGCGCTGGCCGAACAGCAGAAAATCTTTAATCCTTCTGGTGGCGGGCGACGCATTATTATTGCCACCAACGTAGCAGAAACAGCTTTAACCGTTCCGAATATCCGGTATGTGATTGATAGCGGTTTTGCCCGTATTTCGCGTTATAACTATCGTTCACGGGTGCAACGTCTACCAATTGAAGCCGTTTCTCAGGCAGCCGCGAACCAGCGTAAAGGTCGTTGTGGTCGTATTGCGCCGGGTGTCTGTATACGTCTGTATTCTGAGGAAGACTTCCTGAGCCGTCCTGAGTTTACCGAACCAGAAATAAAGCGAACCAACCTGGCATCTGTAATTTTGCAGATGCAAAGTCTGAGCTTGGGTTCACTCGAAGATTTTGATTTCATCGAACCACCAGATCATCGTTTGGTCAATGATGGCCGCAAGCTCCTCATTGAACTGGGGGCAATGGCTGAGAAAAATTCTCCTAAAACTGAAGATGATCAAGCAAATCCCTCTCTTGCGTCGCATAACGCCTCACCCTTTGAGAAAGGGAGACTTCAAAGCAGTGGCTTAACCAAGATCGGTCAGCAAATGGCGAAAATGCCGATCGATCCACGTCTGGCCCGCATGATTCTTGGTGGTGCACATTTTGGCGTGCTGAATGAAGTGCTGGTGATTGTGGCCGCACTTGCAGTTCAGGACCCGCGTGAACGCCCTGCGGACAAGCAGATGCAGGCGGATCAGAAACATGCACTATTCCGTGAAGCCGATTCTGATTTCCTGTTCTATATCAAGCTTTGGGAAACGCTACACAATAATCGCGAAAGCATGAGTGAAAATAAGCGCCGTACTTTTGCGCGTAATCACTTCCTGAGCTGGCTGCGTTTACGTGAATGGAAGAAAACTCATGAGCAGCTGGTGGATTTGGCTAAGGGTTTAAAACTGTCATTTAATGAAAATAAAGCCAGTTATGAGAATCTGCACCGTGCCTTGTTGACCGGTCTCTTATCATTTATCGCCAACAAGACCGATGAGCGTAATGTTTTTATGGCGGTGCGTCAGCAAAAAGCACGGATTTTCCCAGCTTCTACCTTGCACAAGACCAATACGCCGTGGGTGATGGCCTTTGAAATGGTCGAGACTTCCCAGGTGTATTTGCGTACCCTAGCCAAGATTGAGCCGGAATGGATTCTGCTGGCCGCGCGTGACTTGCTCAAGCATCATTATTTTGAACCGCACTGGTCGAAAAAAGCCGGTGTGGTGAATGCCTATGATCAGATTTCATTATTTGGTCTGATTATTGAGCCGAAACGCCCAATCAATTATGAAAAAGTAGATCAGGCGGCCGCACATGAAATTTTCTTGCGGGATGCTTTAACCACTGGGCATTTAGGCATTACTCCACCATTTTTAAAGCATAACTTGCTTAAACTGGAAGAAGTCGAGCGAGTAGAAGACAAATTACGCCGTCGTGATCTGGTGGTTGATGAAGAAACCATTTACCAGTTCTATGCCTCGAAAGTGCCGCCTGAAGTGGCCAGCCGTCGTACTTTTGAAGACTGGCGTGCCACGGTTGAGCCTCAGAATCCGCGTTATTTATTTGTCGATGATGATGCGCTATGGCTGAATGACCGGCCGACGACACAACAATTTCCGGACTATTTGCACAATGGTAGCCTGCGTCTGGCTGCAACCTATCGTTTTGACCCGAGTCATGATGAAGATGGCGCGACAGTTAAAATTCCCCTGCAAGCCTTGGCCCAGGTCGATGAAGGTATCTGGTCATGGGGGATTCCGGGTTGGCGTCTGGATCTGATTGAAGCATTGCTAAAAGCTTTGCCGAAGGATAAGCGCCGTAATCTGGTGCCGATTCCGGATACTGCACAAAAACTCATGGCAAAAGTAGATGCGCAGGATTTACAGAAACATATTTTTAGTTTCTTGGCATTCCAGCTGCGAGGCGAACAAATCACGGAGAAAGATTTCAGCTTTGACCGGGTAGACCAATATCTGTTGCCTTTTATTAAAGTGACTGATGAAAAAGGTCGTGTCATTGAGCAGGGGCGTGATCTTGCCGAGCTGAAAGCGCGCTGTCGGACTGAAACGCATAGTCCGGTCAAACAGCTTAAAGGTGAATTTAAAACCTTCCCGGAAAGCTTTGTATTTGAAGCCTCACAAAAAGTCACCGGTGTCGTGGTCAAGCAGTACCAGGCGCTGGTTCCGACTAAAGCTTTTTCTGCCCTGGAGCAGAAAGATGAATCGGGTGTGGTGATTCAGACTTTTAATGATCAGGCTGAAGCGATCAAAAAACATCGTGAAGGAGTGATCCGACTGGTGCATATGCAACTCGGAGACTTGACCCGCCAGTTGAAAAAACAGATTTCCAAACCTCTGGCGCTGGCTTATTCACCACTCGGTGATAAGGCACAACTGGAACAAATGTTAGTTTATGCCACACTGCACATGTCTATTAATGAATTACCTGTCAATGCGCAAGAGTTCCAAAAACTGGTTGAAGATGTAAAAAAATCTTTCTTGACTTATGGCCAAGTTGCCCTGAAAGAGATCACGGATATTTATATCCAGTGGCAGGAAATCCGCCGGAAATTATTGGTTTTAGATCATTCTGTGTTTGAAAAAAATATCAATGATATTGAAGATCAACTTGATTTAATGAGCCTTTCTGACTTTGTGTATCGTAAACCTTCCGATGTATGGATCGAATTTCCACGTTATTTGAAAGCCTTGATCTTGCGTTTGGAGCGCTTGCCCAATAATCTACAAAGGGACAATTCCGCCATTGACCAAATTGATCAATGGATGGAAAAATTATTCAAGTTTAAAGATGACCCTCGCCTGAAAGAATTGTATTTCATGGTCGAGGAGTTAAGAATCTCATTGTTTTCACAACCGATGAAAACAAAAGCACCTGTGTCTCCAACTCGCTTGCAAAAAGTATGGGATCGTCTTGGAATCAGTTAAGATATAGGTAATTCAGATAAGGAATTTTACATGGGCATCCGCATTACGGGTACTGGCTTATTCCATCCGGAACATGTCATCACCAATGAAGAATTAGTTGAAAGTTTAAATGCTTATGTGGAACTGTTTAATCACGAAAATGCTGACAAAATCGCTGCAGGCGAAGTTGAAGCGCGTCGTGGTTCTAGCGCAGACTTTATTGAAAAAGCATCTGGCGTACAACGCCGCTATGTCGTAGAAAAATCAGGTATTCTTGATCCAAAACGCTTACGTCCTAATTTACGTGAACGTGCAGATGATGAAATTTCACTGCAAGCAGAATGGGGCGTAATCGCAGCCAAACAGGCGATGGAAAATGCCGGTGTGACTGCCGAAGACATTGATATCGTGATCTTGTCATGCTCGAATTTGCAACGTGCTTATCCTGCCGTAGCGATCGAGATTCAAACCGCTCTAGGTATCAAAGGCTATGCCTATGACATGAACGTGGCGTGTTCTGCAGCAACATTTGGTCTGAAACAGGCTTATGATGCGATCAAAGCAGGCGCGCGCCGTGTGTTATTGGTGAATGTGGAAATTACCTCTGCACATACCGATTTCCGTTCACGTGACTGTCACTTTATTTTTGGTGATGTGGCAACCGCTTCAATTATTGAAAATACCGACAGCAAAACCGGTTTTGAAATTCTGGATTCTGAGTTGTTTACCCAGTTCTCGAATAACATCCGCAATAACTTTGGTTTCTTGAATACTTCTGAAAATGCTGACATTGACGACAAACGTTTCCGTCAGGATGGTCGTAAGGTATTTAAAGAAGTCTGTCCACTGGTTGCGAAAATGATTACTGCGCAACTGGAAAAGAATCAGATTGAGCCGACAGGTGTTAAACGCTTCTGGTTACACCAGGCCAATGCCAGCATGAATGAACTGATCCTGAAACTGGTGGTTGGTAAAGAAAATGCCAAACCTGGTCTGGTACCGATCATTCTGAACGAGTTTGCCAACACGTCTTCTGCCGGGGTGATCATTGCCTTGCATCGTACTGCACATGAAGTTGAAGATGGTGAATATGGCGTGTTGTGTTCATTTGGTGCGGGTTATTCAGTAGGTTCGATTCTGGTCCAAAAACGCGTGGCATAATCCGGAGTAGATAGGGAGCAGACAGCTTGCAGGTCAAACATGATGGGCAATGGATTAGACGCTTAAGTGCCTTATCCAAATTATATTTTACCCCTACCTTTTTAGGGGCTGAATATATTGATGCCAGTCGGCCTGCAATGTATGTCGGTAATCATTCCATGTACGGCATCTTTGATTCGCCGATGCTGATTGATTACCTCTATAACGAACATAAGGTGGCTGTGGTCAGCATTGCGGATCATAGCCATTTTTATGTGCCCTTATGGCGTGAAGCCGTGAAGAAGTTTGGGGCAGTCGATGGTATCCAGCATTATGTACGTGCTGTGATGCAGCAGGGTTATTCTATTCTGGTCTTTCCGGGAGGTGGACGCGAAGTACTTAAACGTCAGGGTGAACAGTATCAACTGATCTGGAAACAACGCTACGGGTTTTTAAAGCTGGCTCAGGAATTTAACTATGATATTGTCCCTTTTGCCGCGCTCGGTGGGGATGAAGTCTACGAGATTGGCTTTGATGCCAATAAGATCATCCAGCATAAATGTTTTCAAAAACTCCTCAAAGTACCGCAACTCAATAAATTATTACGTCAGGGCGATGTGATTCCATCTTTGCCTAAACGATTATTCCCAAAACGCCTGCCATTTTATTTTCAGTTTATGCCGCGACAATCGATTGCTCAGGTTCAGACTCAGGAAGAGCTGATTGCATTTCGACACAGCTTGCAGCAACATATTTATACCGGCTTGGCCGAGCTTAAGGCGCTACGTCAGCAAGACTAAAAAAGAAAAATTCTTCCTGTAAAATCTAGGCTATGATCTATTGAAATGTTCTATTTTTAGCAATGAGGATGCATGGACGGTTTTATAGTGCAAGTGATGCCATAATGTATTTTTAAGTGTTCACTGATTGGCGATCAAGGACTCAGCATGATCCAATATAAAAATAAGATGATTCTAAGATGACCGAGGTGTACGTATGGAACAGGAAAGCTTGGTAGCATCTTTAAGGTTATTGGCACAACAATGTTTACGGATTTCTCCAGAGCTGAACCAGCTTTATCTTGATCAGATGGCAATAATTGGTCATCTGAATGCACAAAATTTAATAAAAATTCAGCAGGATCAGTGCCGGATTGAATTGCTGGATGGTCTGTTTTATATCCAGTTTCATACTCCCTATGCACTAGACTCTGGAGCTGCACCTGCTTTGGTTGACAGTCATTTTTATTTTCAGCAATGTAAGGCAGAAGCCCTGGAGGAATTCTTTTTACAGGATATCTATTTCCTGACTGGCGATTTAAAACCACAGCATTCGCTGTATTTACGCGACAAAGCCAAACAGTTACGTCAGCTTATCCTGGCCCAGGTTTATGCGTGGGTTAATGGCCTGGAACGGGTGTCCGAATTTTTGCAGCAAATGTCGATTGTTCAAGCTGAGATTATCGACCAGCAGCTGATCAAGGCCGGGTTGTATACAGCACCTGTCATGCAAAACTTTATTCAGGATGAACAAGAGATTCCACAGCAGATTCTTGAAAGCTTGCAACAGGCTTTTTCTTTGGAGTGTCTACAGCAGGATGAATTCCTGTCGATCCAGTCATTGATAGACAGTCTGGATGAGTTCTGTTTTAGCGCCGCACAGTTTTTGCCTCCGGCACTGTTCCGGATTATGTCGCTGTCTTTTGAAGAGCGCTTTAATCTGCATGAATTGAATGATCATACTGATGATATCTGTTTGCTATATCGGCATGCTGAGGAGCAAAGTAATTTGCTCGGTTTTGTCCGATTGATGAACCGGGACGTGTGGCATCGGGATGATTTATTATCCAAACGGAATTTCCTGGAAAATCATCCGTATTTATGGCAGAAAAAAGTAGCCCGATTGCCACTATTTGATTGTCATCGTGCCGTGAACTGGATCTTTAAGCAACCGGCCGAGGTACTGGACTGGATTAGTAATAATATCCAGCATAGCAGTGTGCGGGTCGCAGTAACGGCCTTAAGTTTTATAGACAGCCATCATATACATCCACAGATTATTCTGGCGACTTTACAATATTTTCAATATGTCTCGGCGCGATTGTTTATTCATAGCATGCATGAATATGCCATCCAGCATGACTGGTTTCAGCATCAGTATAATCAGGCGGTGGTATTAAAAGGCACACGCCAATCGATTGAGGATCAGCGGATTGCGATTAGCCCTTCAATCCTGTATCTGGACGAATGGATGGAGCTGCTGCGCAATGTGGTTAAAATGGATGATCAGCTGACTAAAAAGGTTTATCTGAACTTGAGCCGGGTGATGCAGGCGTATATGCAGCATTTATATAAAATTACGGCGCATTTACCCGATGAGGTTCTGGTGTATATTCAGCCTCAAAGCCAGCAGAATCGTGATTTCTATAATGTTCTGCACCGCTATCGCATTCCTTTTACTGAGTTCAGGCAGCTGTTTTATTTGCAAAGCGGGCATGTACGTGAGTCGCTATTTGACAGTTATGTGCGTGACTATCTGGTAGAGTATTTTTCCAGCCATACAGAAATACCGAAAAATCTGAGCTGGACCAGTTTGTTTAATCAGGCGGTCGTCTGGCATGATCAGGTTCAAAAGCAGGAAATGATCGCCAAGCTGAAAAAACAGTTCGAACTGGTGAACTGGACACCAATCACTCAGGTTTCATTTTTACTGTATTTTAACTGGCGTTTTGAAGAGCTTAAAACTTTGGATCGGATTTTAGAGGAATCTAAAATTTTCAGGAACTGTCTGGCGGCAAGCTATGCTCAGCAAATTGTGGAAGGGCAGTATGTGGCCTTTCGTATGTCTCATCCTGCCGTACGTTTACCTTTGATCTTGGGATGTCAATTGGTGAATGGACAGGTGATTTTTGATCAGCTGGAATATCCGAATAACCAGAAAGCAGAAGCTGAATACAGTAATATCGCCATGCATTTTATTAACTGGCTCAACTTGCAGGCCTGACAGTTCAATACAGCTTGTTTTCCTCCATGACGCTTAACTTTTCCGCTAAAAATCGTTAGGCTATAGCCGTTCTTTTACGGTATTGCTCTTATGAAACAGGAAACTGCCCTTAAGTTACTCAAAGCAGGAGAAAATGTCTTTTTAACCGGTTCTGCCGGTGCAGGAAAAACCTATACGCTGAATCAATATATTAATTATTTAAAGGCACGTAAGGTCGCCGTCGCGATTACCGCATCGACCGGTATTGCAGCCACACACATGAATGGTATGACTATTCATACCTGGGCAGGCATTGGCATTAAAGACTTTTTGTCTGAAGAAGACTTAAAGCGGATGAAAGAGCGCAAATACTTAAAAGAACATCTGGAAAATGCGCAAGTCCTGATTATTGACGAAATTTCAATGCTGCATGCCAAGCAGCTGAATCTGGTCAATCAGGTATTGAAATATTTCAAGGAAAGTGATGAAGCTTTCGGTGGTATTCAGGTGATTGTAGCAGGGGACTTTTTCCAGTTACCGCCAGTCGGTAAAAATGATGAGCGCAACCGCGACAAATTCTGCTTTATGTCGGATGCCTGGGTCGAAGCCAAGTTTCGCGTTTGCTACCTAACTGAGCAGCATCGTCAGGGCAATGATTATTTGAATGACATTCTGAATGCGATCCGTGCGCAGGCGATTAGCCATGAACACCGCACTGCTTTACAGGCCACGCGACATCAAGAAATCGGCGATACCTATACGCGCCTGTATACGCATAATATGGATGTGGACAGTATTAACTTTAAACATCTGAATGAAATTGACAATGATCCACGCCAGTTTGATGCGCAGTGCGATGGCAATGAAAAGCTGATCGAGACTTTAAAATCGTCAGTGCGAGCGCCTGAAGCCTTAACCCTGAAAAAACATGCCAAAGTCATGTTTGTGAAAAACAACTTTGATATGGGTTATATCAACGGCAGTTTGGGCGAAGTGATCAGTTTTGAAGAAGATGATGAATATGGTGTGCTGCCTAAAGTCAAACTGACCGATGGCACTACATTGGTGGTTGAGCCTGAAACCTGGTCGGTAGACAATGAGGCCGGTAAAACCATTGCCAGTTTCCAGCAGATTCCATTGCGTCTGGCCTGGGCGATTACCATTCATAAATCACAAGGCATGACCCTGGAAGCTGCCGAGATTGACCTGAGCCATACTTTTGAAAAAGGACAGGGCTATGTCGCGTTGTCCCGTTTGAAAAGCTTAAATGGCCTACGATTAAAAGGTTTTAATGAGCAGGCTTTGGAACTCGATAGTCTGGCAATTAAAGCCGATCGCCGTTTTCAAGAACTTTCTGATGAAGCCGAAGCGAATTTTGAAAATGTCGATTTGACGGCACAGCATAAGGCCTTTATCCGACATTGTGGCGGGACTTTGAATGAAGTTGAAATCCAGCGCAATGAGAAGAAAATTTCCAAGAATGGGGGTAAGCAAAGCTATGCCGCTGCAACGCTAGACGAAACGCGTGAACTGTTTGAAGAAGGTTATGAAATTGCCGATATCGCGACTGAACGTGGTTTGACCCCGGCAACCATCATCAATCATTTGGGGCGTTTGCATAAAGAGCAGGGGCTGGATATCTCGCTGGCACATCCGGGTGAGGAAGTGGTGGAGCAGGTTCGCAAGATTTATAAACGCCTGACCAAGCGTCAAAATTCGGAGCATTTTAATGATGACGGTTCTATTAAGTTGCGTCCGATTGTGGAATTGACCACGCCTAAAATGGCTTATGACCAAGTGCGTCTGGCACTACTATTTGTAGAATAATCATTAAAAGTGATGTTTAAGAGTTCTTAAGATGCACAGTTTATTCGTATACGGCACGCTTCGTCCGCAGCAACCCAATGCTCCTGTCATGGAGCGGATTGGGGGGAGCTGGAAAGCCGGTTATATTCGTGGGTATTTGCAGCAGCGTGGTTGGGGTGCTGAGCTGGGTAGCCCGGGTATTCAGCTCAGTGATTCGGGAGAGATTGTTCCGGGTTATGTATTCATATCCGAGAATCTTCCCCAATATTGGGATGAGCTGGATGCATTTGAAGGCGATGAATATCAACGTATCCCGGTTAAAGTATATTTGGAAAATGGTCAGACGATAGAAAGTTTGGTCTATGCTTTGAAAGATTAGACTGGGGTGTGTCATTTATTGAATTTCAAATTTTTATCAGGTCAGAGCTTCAAAGATCATAACTTTCCTTTGACTTGGTTTCAAAAGATTGAATTAATAAAGTATTCCGTTGATCTGATAGTATCTTCTGAGCAAGCCTGAAGCATTGCTTTAGAGCTTAGCGCAAGATAATCAACGGGTGGTCTGCATATTTCCGGTCATGTGATGTATTTTTGAGAAATTATTGCATACTGGGAATACGCGCTGATGATTTGTACATTTATTGTGTACTAATCAATAACGATAAAATCCCAGCCGCAATTAAAGGACCGACTGGAACACCGCGTAATACTGCTACACCAGCCACTGTGCCTAATAACAGTCCGGCTACCACATCTGGCTGATTCGACATCAGCTTCACTCCACGTCCTCCCAGCCACGCAACAAAGACCCCAATGGCGATTGCCAGTAAAGACTTCCAGCTCAGGAAAGATTTGAGAATACTTTCTCCTGAAATTTTGCCACTGGCAATCGGTGTCAGAACACCAATGGTCAGAATAATAATGCCGATATTTAAACCGTGCGCCTGCACATAAGGCAATAAACTGCTGAGAGGCGTGATTTTTAAAACAATTAACACCGCTGCAGCAATGGTGACGGCACTATTGTGACTGAAAATACCGCAAGCCAGTAAAACCAAAAGAACAATCAGATTCAAATCAAGTTGCGACATAAGGGGGAGAGATAGAGTGAAAAATAAAGCTATTGTAGAGCTTTTCAACGCATGATACCTAGAAAACAGCGGAAGAAACCAAATTCATGACTGTTTCAGGATAGAATGCACAGGTCTTCACTCGATACAGGTATAAACAGATGCTATTGGAAAAAATGTTGCAGTCACAAGGTTTCGGCTCCCGCAAGCATTGTCAGCAACTGATTAAAAATGGTGCTGTTTCAATTCAAGATGAAGTGATTGATAATCCCAAACATAAACTGGATTTAAATAACTTAAATTTCGAAGTATATGGGAAAAGTCATACCTATCGGGAAAAAGTCTATATCGCATTAAATAAGCCACAAGGCTACGAGTGTTCGCATCAGGCGACGCATCATTTTAGTGTGTTTGACCTGTTTGATGACATTCTGCTAAATCGGGGGATTCAGTGTGTAGGCCGTCTGGATCAAGATACCACTGGACTGTTATTGCTGACCGATGATGGACAGTTTCTGCAAGCGCTCACACATCCGAAAAAGCATGTCGCTAAAGTTTATCAGATGCAAACTGCGGATCTAGTCACGGATGAACAGATTCAGCAATTAAAACAGGGTGTTGAATTAAGAAATGAAAAAGGTATTTTTGCAGCTACTGAAGTGACTCGATTGGCTGAGAACCGTCTGCAAATGACCATTCATCAAGGTGTTTATCATCAGGTGAAGCGCATGCTGGCTGCCGTAGGCAATAAAGTTGAACAATTGCACCGTGCACAGATTGGTGCTTTGGCCTTGCCTGAAATGGCTGAAGGAGAATGGCTGTATTTAAATGCTGAACAGGTGGCGCAGGCCAAATTCCGCTCGGAATAATAAATTTTTTATTCGCTTGAAATGTGATGAAAAGATTAGGACTTATTTCAGGAAACAGTGATAAGTCTGAAATTCATCATCCTTGATAAATCCCATAGATTCGTACAATTTATGCGATTGATAATTATTCTTTTGGGTTTCCAGAGTGATTCTTAAGGCCTGTTCATGTTTGGCAAATAAAATCGCGGTATCAATCAGTTGTTTGGCTGCGCCCTGACGCCGAAAAACCGGGGTGATATAGACATCATCCAGAATATAATAGGTCGAGCAGGCCACCGAAGAAAAACCCAGATACAGGATAATAAAGCCGGTAAAAGTATCATCTTTGGTATTAATGAAAATGACGGTCTGTCCATCTTCAAAACGCTGTTTTAAAAATTGGTAAGAGAGTTCAGGATTGGAAGACGTACCATAAAACTGTCGATATTCATCAAATAATACCGCCAGCTGATTCAGGTCTGCTGACTGGGCGCGTCGTACGAGCATTGCATACTCCAGCTAATTTTTTATTGATAATCAGCATCAAGCATAGCGAAGTTTGGGAGTGGCAGGCTTTAGAAATTGTTCGGAAATGCAACAATGTTAAATTTTGTCGCTTTCACCCAAAATGGCATTCAGTTCTTCAAATAAATCAAGATGATCATCATCCAACTGGACATCCTGATCATCCAGCAGATTCAGGGCAGAACTGGAAAGCGCATTTTGCTCGGTTTTCGCTTCATTTTGTTTTAGCTTGCGCAGGCGAATCAGTTGTTCTAGGTTGATATTCTGGTTTTCAATCGAGAAGGGGATCGATTTGGTAATCACCACTTGCTTGAAAAAAAGACGCACGGCCTGAGCTGGCGTAATCCCCAATTGCTTAAATACCGCAAAGGCTTGTTTCTTCTCTTGCGAGTCCAAGCGAATTTGATAAACTTCAGTTTTTCTCATAATATTTTTAAAGCTTTAAATTACTTAACTTTTCGCCTTTATTCTAATCAATTACGTTTGAAATTCAATCTTAAAGCGACCGATTTTAGAAAATAATCTGTAATGACAAGCGATTTACAGTGTCAATTCAAGTTGCGAGCTGAAATTCATGCTTTTCTGCGTGATCGGATCAACAAATTGAATATGTTTGGCCAATAAACTTAAAGGTGCAGAAAAATCATCTTCCGCCTTGTGCGCTACCTGTGGATAAAAGGGATCATGACGGATCGGAATACCCAGATGATTCAAATGCACCCGTAATTGATGTTGTTTGCCAGTATGCGGTTTCAGCTCATATTTAGCCCATTCTGTATTATGTTCCAGCAGATCAATAGCCGTCTCGCTATTCGGCGTTCCGTCTAGGACTTGCATGGTATAAAAAGGCTGACCTTTTTGCATTCTCAATCGTGTGACCAATGGGAATTTTAAACTAGGATTATACGCCGCAATCGCATGATAGGTTTTTTGCACCTGCCGTGTAGCAAATAACTGCTGGTACAGGCCACGTGATTCAACGCATTTGGAAATCAGGACCACACCTGCCGTTTCACGATCCAGCCGGTGAATGGGCGTTAAATGCTCATTGCCGGTTTGCTTTTTAAGACGAACCAGTAGCGTTTCCTGCACATATTGTCCGGTCGGGCTCATGGTCAAAAAATGCGGTTTATCGACCACCATGAAATGCTCATTTTCAAATAAAATCTGATGTTGAAAAGGAATATGCACTTCATGTGCCAAAAAGCGATAATAGAAACAATGGCTATTGGGCTGAAATGGACTTTCTGTTGATAATTGATTGCCCTGAGCATCATAGACCAGACCTTCGGCGAAACGGGACTGCCATTCATCTGCTGCGATATGCGCAAATTGCGTGCATAAATAAGCAAAAACTGTCAGAGGTGCATCCGGACTGGCTGGCAAAAACACTTTACTGGCACTGACCCCATTGAGCATAGGCGGGTTAAATTCAACAGTTGGTTGCATGGCAGGCAGATTAACCTCTTAAGGAGCAGATGCTGTGAAAAAATACAGTTTCTCACACAGGTGAATAGGCTTTTAAAGCGTGGCGATGCTATCATATTTATTCTTTTGCATCATGTCGTGAGTAATATGCCTTATTCATTTAGTGTCACTTTAAATCATGAAGACGATACCCAAAAACTGGCCAAGGTTCTGGCGGAGAATTTCCCTGCGGGGGTCGTGTATCTGATTGGTGACCTAGGGGCAGGAAAAACGACCTTAACGCGTTATTATTTGCAACAGTTGGGTCATAAAGGTTCAGTGAAAAGTCCAACTTATACACTGGTCGAACCCTATCAAATTAATGGTCAGGATATTTTTCATTTTGACTTGTATCGTCTGAATGATCCGTATGAACTGGAACTGATGGGCATCCGGGATTACCTGGAAACACCGAGTGCGCTATTTTTATTTGAATGGCCATCTAAAGGTGGTGATGAAATTCCGCAAGCTGACCTGATTATTGAAATTTTAAAATCTGAAGATGAACTTACCCGTACTGCAAGCCTGATTTCATCGAATCTTGCTTTACGAGAGGCTCTGGAGCGTCAATTTTCACATGTCGAATGATTTAAGTCTGCGCCGTATTCGTGCCCTTGATCCTGCACTTGCCAACCAGATTGCCGCAGGTGAGGTGATTGAACGTCCGGCTTCTGTGGTCAAGGAGTTACTGGAAAACTCGATTGATGCGGGGGCGACAGAGCTGATCATTCGGGTCGAACAGGGCGGCAGTACTTTAATTGAAATCATCGACAATGGACGCGGAATTCATCATGAGGATTTACCGCTGGCCGTGATGCGTCATGCCACCAGCAAAATCCAGAGTGCTGATGAGCTGTATGCGATTAGCAGTCTGGGCTTTCGTGGCGAAGCACTGGCGTCGATAGCAGCGGTTTCACGCCTGACCATGATCAGCAGTCAAAGTGACGAGGGCATCGGTTATCAGGTCGAAGTCAATGGCACGGCTTTTGATCATCAGGAAATTCAAGCGGTCGCGGCTTCAAAAGGGACGCATATTCGGGTTCAGGATTTGTTTTTTAATGTGCCTGCACGACGTAAATTCCTGAAAAAACCGGGCACTGAATTTGGTCATATCGAAGAAATTGTGCGCCGTATGGCACTGACGCATTTTGATATCCGTTTTGTGCTAGAACATAATGAAAGCATCAAACTGAATTTACCCGTGGCGGATAGCGGCGCTTTGCGTTTTCAGCGGGTACAGCAATTGCTTGGCCGCCAGTTTACTGAAAATGCCTACTGGATGGATGCAGACAGTATAAACATGCATTTGTCTGGCTGGCTTGGTCATCCTTCGGATGCGCGTTCACAGGCAGATCTGCAATATGTCTATGTGAATGGCCGGATTGTCAAAGACAAAACCATTTCTCATGCCTTGCGGATGGCCTATGAGGGCATCTTGCATGGACATCAGCATGCGGCTTATTTACTGTTTTTGGAAGTTGATCCAGAAAATGTGGATGTAAACGTCCATCCGACCAAGCATGAAATTCGCTTCCTGAATCAACGAGAAGTACATGAGTTCGTACGGCATTATGCCAAAGAAACGTTAGCACAATTCCAAACCGCAACTGCAGATTTAGCCGAGGCAATGAAACAGGATGAGCAGCCTGGCTTGACGGCCCCGCAACCGCGTTATCAGGAACAGTTCAGCCTGCATCAGACTGCGCATTCTCAGCCACAGGTGGTGAGAACGACATCTGCCTTAAGTGAAAATGAAACTTCAGATGTGCTGACCGATTTTGCATCTTCAGGTCCACAAACAGTGCATTATTCCCAAGATTACCGTAAATCTTATTCTGGTTCACAGCAGCTGAATAATGCCTTGCAAAGTTATTTAGCACCGCTCAGAGAAAGTTCGGAAACCGAAATATTCAGCCCTGAGCAGTCTTTTCAGACACATGTAAACACTAAAGTGGATGAGCATCCATTGGGCATTGCTATTGCCCAGTTACATGGCATTTATATTCTGGCGCAAAATACCGAAGGTCTGATTATTGTGGATATGCATGCGGCGCATGAGCGTATTGTCTTGCAGCAAATGAAATCGGCTTGGGATAAACCTGAATTCTGGACATCACAGCAATTGCTCATTCCAAAAGTCGTGAATATTAGCCGGATGCAGGCCATGCGTGTCGAAGAGCTGAAAGAGCAGTTGGCACGTTTGGGGCTGGAAATTGATCAGTATGGTGATGAGCAAGTTATCGTACGTGGTGTACCGGCTATTCTACACAAGGCCGATTTCGATGCCCTGATTCCTGAATTATTGAATGATTTAGATCCGGGGGATCAAGCACAAAGCCTATTGCAGAAGCGTGACCAAATTTTGGCGGGAATGGCCTGTCATGGTGCAGTGCGAGCGCATCGTATCCTAAGTTTGTCTGAAATGAATGCTTTATTACGGCAGATGGAACAAACCGAATTTGCCAGTCAATGTAATCATGGTCGTCCGACCTGGCGCGCCTTTCCATTGGCTCAACTAGATAAACTTTTTGCTCGAGGAGAGTAGTTTTACATGTCCAATCAATTGCCGGTCATCAATTTAATGGGGCCAACTGCAAGTGGTAAAACCGCTTTGGCATGTGAACTGTATGAGCAAGGGGGATTTGAGCTGATTTCGGTCGATTCTGCACTGGTTTATCGGGAAATGGACATTGGTACAGCCAAGCCCTCCAAAGAGGAACTGGCGCGCTATCCGCATCATCTGATTGATATTATTAGTCCACTTGAAGTGTATTCTGCAGCCAACTTTGTCGAAGATGCTTGCCGCCTGATTGATGATATTCATGTGCGTGGTAAAACCCCGATTCTGGTTGGCGGAACCATGCTGTATTTTAAGGCCTTGCTTGAAGGTTTGTCAGATAACCTACCAAGTGCAGACTATGCTATCCGGGCAGAGATTGAAGCCAAGGGTGAGCAGGAGGGCTGGGAAGCGGTTTATGCAGAATTATGTGCAGTCGATCCGATTGCCGGTGAAAAATTCAAGGTTAGCGACAAGCAGCGCATTATTCGAGCCTTGGAAGTTTTTAAATTGACTGGTGAGCCGATTACAAAACTACAGGCAGAACAACCTAAAAACTTACCATATCGTTACAGTTTCCATAATTATGCACTGATGCCAGATCGGTTAGAATTACATGGGCGTATTGAACAACGTCTGGAAATTATGTGGAAAAGCGGTTTTTTAAATGAAGTTGTGAATTTAATTGAAAAATACGATTTTAATGAAAATTTACCTTCCATGCGTTCAGTGGGTTATCGTCAGGCTATGGAATTCTTAAAAAATGCTGATAAAACCAAGGAAAAGCAACGGGAAATGGAGGATAAAGCTTTATTTGCGACACGACAACTTGCAAAACGTCAATATACGTGGTTAAGGTCTTTGCAAGAAAAGCATAAATTTACAACATATTTTACCCTACAGCAGGCTCAAGAAGACTTGCGAAACTGTCACGGATAAAGCAAAATTTAGGGACTATCTTTTTTATAATTTTTAATTGAAAAATAGAGATAGTTTTTGCGCTGATTTTTAATTTTTTTGGAGTTATAACATGTCTAAAGGTCAAACTTTACAAGATCCATTCTTGAATTCTCTCCGTAAGGAACGTATCCCAGTATCTATCTTCCTGGTAAACGGTATTAAATTACAAGGTCATATCGAATCTTTTGACCAATACGTGGTTTTATTAAAAAATACAGTAAGCCAAATGGTTTATAAGCATGCAATTTCAACTGTAGTACCTGCACGTAATCCACGTCCTGCTGGCGCGCCTGCTGGTCCACAAGGTGCGGGCTTCGGTGGTCAAGGTGCTGCAGGTGGCTTTGGTGGCGGTCAAGGTGCTGGCGGCTTCGGTGGTCAAGGTGGTTTTGGCGGTCAAGGCGGCGGCTTCGGTGGTCAAGGTGGCTTCGGCGGTCAAGGCGGTGGCTTTGGTGGTCAAGGCGGCTTTGGTGGTCAAGGTGCCGGCTTCGGTGGTCAAGGTGGCTTCGGTGGTCAAGGTGCTGGCTTTGGTGGTCAAGGCACTGGTTTTGACAACGACACTAAATTTGAAGACTCTTCAGACGATGAAAACAATCGTTAATCGAGTTTGAAAATTAAAAAACCTCTCTATATGAGAGGTTTTTTTATATCTGTACGTTTTAAGTTTTTTAAATAAAAAGCCAACGAGATGTCGTTGGCTTTTTAGGATTATGGTAAGGCTTAACGGTTACGTTTAGGATCCAGTTGAGGATCTTTGATTTCTACATAAGCATTATTGCGCGTTTCACGTAACCAGCTATCTAATTCGGCATCAAATTGACGTTCACCAAGCAATTGGCGAGCCATACGTTCCTGATATTCCTGTGTCATATCTTGTTGGCGTGTTTCACTCACTTGCAGAATATGCCAGCCAAACTGGGATTGAAATGGTTTACTGAACTGACCTACTGGGGTGCTTTTCATCTGCTGTTCAAATTCAGGTACCATTACCCCTGGGCTAACCCAGCCAAGACTTCCGCCATCACGAGCCGAGCCAGTATCATTGGAGAACGTTGAAGCTAAAACAGTAAAATCTTCACCTTGTTTGAGGCGGTTATACAGACTATCAATCATTTGTTTGGCATTTTCAGGACTGACCACTTCAGACGGTTGAATCAGAATGTGTCGTGTTAAATATTGAGGAACAAGGGCTTTCTGTTCGCCACCTTTACGTTCCAAGAGCTTCAGAACATGTACACCATCAGCGACAGGAATCAGTTCAGAAGTTTGACCTGGTTGCAGGGTGGTCACGCGTGCAGCCAGTTCTGCTGGAATTTCTGACAGGTTTCTCACACCCATATCAGCAGCTTCGACTTTAACGCCGCCAGTGCTGTACTTTTTGCTGATCGCCTGAATGTCATTGCTGCTATTTAATTCTTGCTTTACCTTTGTTGCAATTTGTTCAGCATTTTCACCGCTTACCCGTAAATGCAGTACATGGACCTGACTGCCAAGCAAAGCTTGACCTTGCGGGGTATTTAGGAAGTTTTTAACATCTTGATCTGTAATTTGAATACGTGAAGTCACGATTTGTTGACGTAAACGATTCAGTGCTAAATCTTCAGCGATACGGTTACGTAAAGAAGCATAGGTATTGGGCGCCATGGCATCCAGTTTCTGCTGGAATGCTTCCAGACTCGGTGAACCAGAATCACGGGCAACTTTCAGGACGGCTTCATTTAAAGCTTTTTCATCTGGACGAATATTATTACGTTTAACTTGTTCAAGCTGTGCCTGACGAATAATCAGTTGCTCTAAAGCTTGTTGCTCAAGATATTGTTGTGGTGGAACTGCCTTTTTCTGTTTTTGCAGCTGATGTGAGATTTCGGCTACACCTTGAGCCAGGTCACTACGTAGAATGATACTATTGTCGACTACAGCTACAACTTCATCTTTAGGTTGGGCAACAGCAAAAGTCGTCATCGCTGAAGAAAGGCATAGCGCAAGTGCGGTTGCTTTAAAAATTTGTTTTAACTGTTTTGTCTTCATTAACGTTCTGTCCAAGTTTGATTGATATTGTTAAAACCTAGAATACGATTTTCTAGTAATGAGGTGAGTTTGCTGCTTAACCCACCTAAGCCTTTCAGGCTGACTTCGGCCATAATGGCGCGTTTGGCTTTGATGCTTGAATCATTAACGTCGTCTAAGTCATTGTAATATGAGCGACCGTAAACAGAAACTCCCCAACAGCATGACTCATAGTTCACGCCAAGTAAATATTCCCGTGCGACACTATTGTCGAGGTCAAACTGGGCATGTCCAACCAGACGCCAGTTGTTGGCAATCGGCTGGATAAATGAACCCACCACATGATCATAGCTCTTTTGACGGTTCGGAATATCTTTGCGATAGAAATAGCCTAGGTTATAAAGATTGCCTTGCTCACCTGTATAATAAACCTGCAAATCTCGTTGGGCATTCGATCCATTCGACATCCAGCTTGAGTTCAGATTAACGTGAACATTATTTGACAGCTGGCTGGTCAGTTGAATTACAGGGCCAGTATGACTTTCACGGTCGAATTCATCTGCATCATTTTCCAACGTTACACGGCGATCTTCAAAGAAAAAGCTCTGTCCAACGCTGGCACGCAGGCGCTCCAGACCTTCTTCATTAAATAGGCTATAGCTCAGACCTAAGGAGGCAAAGTTATTGTCTTCCAGGCGGTCATTACCATAAAAGCGACGCGCACTGAAAAGTTGATCATAATTAATCGAAGCGACGACTGAATCAAAGTTTGGCTGATTCTGCTGGTTCTCATAAGGTGAATACGCATAGAACAGACGAGGCGTTAAGGTCTGTAGATACGTACCTTCTTTTTCAAAAATTAAGCCGGTGTCCAGCGTGAATTGTGGCACCACAATTGAATTATTTTCACTAGACGCGCTACGGCTTTGGGTTTTTTCATCATAGAAAGTATTGATGTTGCGTACAGTCGCCTGAGGAATGAAGAATGACCACGGGGTAAAATGATTATAACGCACGGAAAAGTCATTATAGATCCGTGTACCACTCGGTTGATATACCTTCTCACCCGTTGGATCAGTATCAGCGAAATTTCTCAGATCCTTCTGGAAATATGCTGTGTCGTTATTAAACTCAAGCTGTAATCCCAATGGATTGCCAGTTTTGTAATTGACTAAAAGCTGCGGCAGACGTGCATAAGGACGATCTTCATCCAGTACGGTTGGATCTAGGGTCTGGAAATCTTCGACTTTGAATTGTGCCTTTAAGCCAGGAATACCATTTTTATAATTGACTTCCCAGGCACGGCGTAAGTTCAGGTCAGTTTTAGAGTTCGGGTTATTATCCAGATCGGCAAAGTAATCTTTGTCTGAAGCGTAGTTATATTCAAGATTGGTGGAGAGCTGATTATTGATCTGCCAGTTATGTAAGAAATGCAGGCTTTTACGGTCTTCGTCGCTATAGCTTTCATCGGAAGGTAAATAACCTCCCCAAATACGGCCTTCACCATAATTCTCAGTCAGATAACGGAACTCGCCATCCAGCATTACCCCACGATCGCCAATATAACGCGGCGTAATCGTCGCATCATATTGCGGCGCTAAATTCAGGTAAACTGGAACACCTAGTTCCAGACCACCATCATTGGTAAAGCCAAATGTCGGCGTCAGAATACCGGTAGTGCGGCGGTCATCAATCGGGAAGTTGAAATAGGGAACTGCCAAGACCGGAACATCTTTAACATATAGCTTGGTATTGCGGGTTTCACCACGTCCAGTTTCCTGGTTCAGCTTGATCTTTTCTGCCTGGATTTTCCAGGTTGGTTTTTGCTCAGGTGGACAGGTGGTATAGGTCGCATTTTCCAGTTCTACCGTCTCGGTCGAGGTTCTGGCGATCTTTTCTGCCCGACCATGCGCATGTTGCTGCTCGGCAATATAGAAGCTGTTATTTAGGTCGCCTTCTTGGGTCTTTAAATTATAATTAATATCATCACTTTGTGAGAGCAGGCCACCCTGAGCAAGTTGTACCCGACCTTCTGCTTTGGCATAGGTCTGGGTTTGATCAATCGTTACGCGTTCAGCACGAATCTGGCGACCTTGCTGGTCAATGATGACATTGCCTTCTAAATAAGAGTCACCTGCTGGATTGTAGTGTCCATAATCTGCAGTAATGGTGGATGTAGCCTGATCTGGCGCAACGGTTGCTGCATCTGGGGCAATCGGGGTCACCCAGGTGCCTTCACAATAAGCCGAACTTAAGTATTTTTCCTGCCGCTGCTGTGCTTCAGCTGAGGATTTGTCGACATAGTATTGCGAAAAGAATGCTTCACCTGGATAGGTCTCATTTATGCGCTGTTTGAGTTGTTCTGCATTTACATCGGACGAGACATTTGATGCAGCATAGCCGGAGGCTGAGCTGCCACATAAAAGGGTTAAGATCGCAGTCGCTAGAGGATTTATTTTAAAGTGATGCTTCATTTGTCTCATTAACCAATCATGCTTTTATCGCAATTAATTATTGTCGCATCATAGAGAAAAAGTTGATAAGTAGCTACACTTAGCACTTTAAAAACTCAGCCTGTATTAGAATTAATTGCAAATGAATACACAACGCGAACAATTGATACAATCTTGGATTGCCTCTGTACTCGGTTCAGATCAATTTGAAACTCATTTTTTAGCAGGTGATGCCAGCTTCCGTCGTTATGCACGAATCAAACTGAATAATAAAACATTTATGCTGATGGATGCACCACCAGAAAAAGAAGATTGTGTGCCTTTTGTGACGATAGATGAGTTTTTTGATGCACATGGCGTGCGTGTTCCGCATATCGTGGCAAAAGACCTGGAAAATGGCTTTTTACTGCTCGAAGACTTTGGTGATGTGCTGCTGTCGAATCTGCTGAATGACGAGACTGTAGATGCCTATTATGAGCAAAGCTTTAAGCAGCTCATTCAACTACAATCGATTGCTGGAGAAGGGCATTTCCCGGCATATTCTTATGAAAAACTGATCTCGGAAATGGAATTGCTGACTGACTGGATGTTACCAGCGTTAAAGGTTCAACTGACTGAATCAGAAAGCGCCTTGATCAAACGCACTTTTGCGATTTTGGCGAATGCCGCATTGGCACAGCCACAGGTGATCGTGCATCGGGATTTTCATAGCCGGAATTTGATGAAAATCGACAATGAAACCGAACTCGGTGTGATTGATTTTCAGGATGCTGTGATTGGTGCCGATACTTATGACTTGATCTCGATTACCCGTGATGCTTATGTGCAGTGGAATGCCGACCGTGTGTATCGCTGGTTCAAAACTTTCTATGAGTTATTGCCAGCATCTGCTAAAGAAGGCCGTGACTTTGAACAGTTTAAAAAAGATGCCGACATGATGGCGATTCAACGTCATATCAAGATCCTCGGTATTTTTGTGCGTCTGTTTGAACGTGATGGTAAGTCAGGTTATCTCAAGGACTTACCACGTGTGATGTGGTATCTGCTTGAAGAATCTAAGACTTATGCAGAGCTAGAGCCATTCATGCAGTTTATCCGTGACCGAGTGATGCCGGCTTTTGAAGCAAAATATGGCTCATATGAGGTGGCTGCATAAATGAAAGCGATGATTTTGGCCGCAGGTCTTGGCAATCGTATGCGGCCGCTAACGCTGCATACGCCAAAGCCTTTGCTGGAAGTTGGGGGCAAGCCCTTAATCGTCTGGCATATAGAGAAACTGGCTGCGATCGGTGTTACTGAAATTGTCATCAATACGGCTTGGCTCGGTGAAAAACTCGCAGAAGCTTTGGGCGATGGTTCACGATTTGGCATCAACATCCTTTGGTCACATGAGGGTGAAGGTCTGGAAACCGCTGGAGGAATCATTAATGCCTTGCCGCTACTCGGTGATGAACCTTTTATTCTGTTAAATGGTGATGTCTGGACCACGATGGATTTTGCTCCTTTACTGGATATTGATCTAAAGGGTAATTTGGCGCATCTCGTACTTGTGCAGAACCCTGAACAACATCCTGAAGGTGATTTTACGCTTGCAGCCGGGAAAGCTTATACCTTTGATCAGCAAGTCGAAGGTGAAAACCTGACTTTTAGTGGTGTATCCGTGCTTGATCCAAAGATGTTCCAAGGCTTAGAGACTGGCAAGCGTCCTTTAGCGCCATTGCTAAAAGCGGCAATGCAGAATCAGCAGGTTGCCGCTTCTAAATTGGTAGGCATTTGGGTTGATGTGGGAACCCCGGAGCGTTTAACGGCACTGGATACGGCGATCCATGAAGGGAAGTTTGCTTAAGTGAATATTCGCTAAGCACTGCCTACTGTGCCAATATAGAGAAAACGGTATACTTCCACCTAACTTTTTCGAGCGTAGATTGTTTATGCACATGTTTTTTCAAGAACTAAAGCAGGGTAGCCAGGCTTTGGGTTTAGAGCTATCTGATGAAGCTTTAAATTTATTACTCAAGTATCAGGATGCTTTGGTGTTGTGGAACAAAGCATACAATTTGACTGCAATCCGTGATCCTAAAGAAATGCTGGTCAAGCATCTGCTCGACAGTTTAAGTATTTTAAAGGACTTGCCTGTAGGCAGACTGCTGGATATCGGTACAGGTGGCGGTATGCCGGGCATGATCATTGCTTTATGTCAGCCTGAGCGTGAATGTGTATTACTGGATTCTAACGGTAAAAAAATTCGTTTCCTCAAGCAGTTTATTGCTGACTTAAAACTTAAAAATGTTATTGCCGTGCAAACGCGTGTAGAAAATGAAGACAGCATCAATGAGCTGGGTCAATTTGATGTGATTACCAGTCGTGCCTTTGCATCATTAACAGACTTTGTCGATGCTTCTAAGCCATATATGCACGAACAAACGATTATTGCCTCAATGAAAGGCTTAATTCCTGAAGATGAAGTTGCTACTTTAAAAAATGAATTTAGTTGTGAGATTATTGAACTTAAAGTTCCGCGCTTAGACGAACAGCGTCATTTACTTCTATTAAAACGTATTTAAGATTTTTAAAGGGATTGGGGGCAACATGGCACAAATTATTGCGATTGCAAACCAAAAAGGTGGTGTAGGTAAAACCACAACCGCAGTAAATTTGGCGGCATCTTTAGCTGTGTTAAAAAAACGTGTTTTGCTGGTCGATATGGATTCGCAAGGTAATGCGACCATGGGGTCTGGCATTCAGAAGAATGACCTGCTGTATTCGGTTACCGATGTGTTGCTGGGTGAAGTGCCGATTGAAACGGCGATATCTAAGGCGGAAGTCGGTTACAAGGTACTTGGGGCAAACCGTGATCTGGCTGGGGTTGAGTTGGCGATTGCAGAGCAGGAAGGGCGCGAGTTCATTTTACGGGATGCATTGCAGGAAATTGAATCCTCATTTGATTATATTATTGTTGATTGTGCACCGAGTCTTAGCCTGATTACTGTCAATGCTTTGGCAGCCGTGGATGGTGTGCTGATTCCAATGCAGTGTGAATATTATGCACTGGAAGGTCTGGCGGATTTAACCCAGACCATCGATCGGATTCAGCAAGCATTGAATCCGGACCTGCAAATTGTCGGTGTATTACGCACCATGTACGATGCACGTAATGCCTTAACCCGTGATGTCTCTGAAGAATTAGAACAATATTTCGGTAAAAAACTGTATGAAACCGTAATTCCACGAAATATTCGTCTGGCTGAAGCGCCAGCACACGGTTTGCCGGTGATTTATTTTGAAAAAAGCTCAAAGGGTGCAGTTGCTTACTTAAATCTGGCAGCTGAAGTATTAAAGAAAAGCAAAGTGAAAAAAGGAAGTAAAGCATGACCGTCAAGAAACGTGGACTCGCCAAAGGTCGTGGCTTGGATGCCTTGCTAGGCTCAATTCAAAAAGAAAAATTACAACTCGAAGCTCAAGGTCTTGACCATGGTCAGCTAAAACAGATCGATGTGAACTTGCTCAAGCGCGGTGAATATCAGCCGCGCCGTTATATTAACGAGCAGGATTTGCAGGAACTGGCGGCATCGATTGAAAAGCATGGCATCATGCAGCCCATCGTGATCCGTCCGGTTGACGATGAACGCTATCCATACGAGATTATTGCGGGTGAGCGTCGCTGGCGTGCTGCACAGCTGGCGGGTTTGACCGAGGTTCCTGCGATTGTACGTGATCTGAATGATCAGGTTGCGATTGCACTGGCCTTGATTGAAAACATCCAGCGTCAGGATCTGAATCCGATTGATCAGGCGATGGCTCTGCAACGTTTCCATGAAGAATTTGGCTTAAGCCATCAGGAAATTGCAGATACCGTGGGTAAAGCGCGTACGACAGTGAGTAACCTACTTCGCCTGCTTAGCCTGGCAGAAGAAGTGAAAGACTTTATGCAGCAGGGTTTGCTGGATATGGGGCATGCACGTGCGATCTTAACCTTAAAAGCTAAAGATCAGCTCAAAGTTGCAGATATCGTAATTGAAAAAAGTCTGTCTGTTCGTCAAACCGAGCAGTTAGTCCGTGATTTCAATACACCTAAACAAGAAAAAGTAAAAGAAGCTGTAGCACCGGATATTCAGCAATTGACTCAGCGCCTTTCAGAGCGTTTCAGTGCAGATGTTAAAATTGACTATAACAAGCAAGGTAAAGGGAAACTGGTTATTAGCTATCACTCTTTAGAAGAGCTGGATGGCATTCTTTCTATTTTAGAAGATGAATAATTTATATATTTTTTTTATTGGGGAATAAATTAGATGTGGGAATTGGTTAAAGCAGGTGGCTGGCTTATGCTGCCCCTGGTCTTGTGTTCTATCTTTATGCTGGCGATTTCGATCGAGCGTCTGATTCGCCTGAAAAAGAATGCAGTACTTCCGTTGACACTGTTGATGGGGCCTTCGCAAAATACAGCACAAGTCATGCAAAAAATGAATCAAAGTGCGGCCTTAAAGCAAAGCACTTTGGGCCGGGTATTGGCTGCGGGCTATACTAGTAAGCCGCAGGGTGAGCAGTATGCTCGCGCGCAGATGGAAGTGGTGGCGTCACAGGAAATCGGTTATCTGGAAAAAAATATTAATTTTCTGGGCACGTTGAGTGCAGTTGCGCCTTTACTCGGTTTGTTGGGGACCGTACTTGGGATTATTGAGTCTTTCCTGATGATCGATGTGGGAACTGGAAGTGATCCGGTCTTGATGATGCCCGGTATTTCCAAGGCTTTAATTACCACGGCAGCCGGTATGCTGATTGCAATTCCTGCACTGTTTGCTCACCGTTATTTTCAGCGTCTTGTTCAGGAATATGTGGCTGAACTTGAGCAGCAAGCGACTTTGTTTCATGCGGATCTTTTTTATCGTAATCATGCAGACATAGATCAAGACATGCAAAAAGCCAGCTAGGAGGCGGATGATGAAATTCAAACGCAACCAGGTGGAAGATGTACATATTAATCTGACACCGATGATTGATTGTCTGCTGTTTATTCTGGTCTTTTTACTTTTGTCGACGACATTTAGCCAAATGAGCCGAATGAATCTGACCTTGCCGGATGCGCAAGGTGTACCGCCTAAAAGCTATGATCAGAAAGTTGAAGTGATTGTGGATGCCAATGGTCATTACGCAGTCAATGGTCAATCCTTGGCCAGTAAGGAAGTCGCGGATTTAAATACTGCAATTAAACAGATTTCTAATGAACGCCGTGATTTAATATTTGTTATTGCAGCTGACGCAAAAGCCAGCCATCAGGACGTGATTCGTGTCATGGATGTGGCCGGGCAGCTCGGCTTTGTAAATATTAATATCAGTACCAAAGTACCCACCCGAGGTTATTAGTGAAGCACGATTTTAAGGTCTATCTTCGCCTTTTAAGTTATTTAAAACCGTTTTGGGGCATTGCATTGCTTGTCCTGCTGGGTTTTTCTATTAATGCCGCTACGGAAGTCTCTGTCGCTAAATTACTGGAATATATTATTGAGGCGATTCAAAATAAAGACCAGAGTTTCACATCACTTTTCCCGTTTTTAGTGGTCATACTCATGTTCTTCCGGGGCCTGGGTTTGTTCATGGGTGGATATTTTACTGCGGTAATTTCCCGGAATCTGGTATTCAACATCCGTCAGGAAGTTTTTGCAAAATTGCTGCGTTTACCGTCCCAGTATTATCTGGATAATACCAGCGGGCATATTACTGCCAAAATCATGTATAACGTTGAACAGCTAACCGCTGCTTCAACTGAAGCTTTAAGAACCTTGTTGCAACAAGGTTTGATCACTCTGGCATTATTAGGCTACCTGTTGTATACCAACTGGCGTCTGACCATGTGTATCCTGATTTTTGCACCCGTCATTGGCTTTATTATCAGTAAAGCTGCAAGACGGATGCGTAAATTATCGCAGCAAGTGCAAGACACCATGGGTGATGTAAACCATGTGGTGCAGGAAACGGTGAATGCCAACCTGATCGTCAAGGGTTTTGGAGGGCAAAGTTATGAGCAGGAACGCTTTAAACAGAACTCGCTGGAAAACTTGCGTCGTGGCTTGAAAATGGTCGCTGTACAACAGTTGAATAGTCCTGTGGTTCAGCTGATCATGTCGATTTCACTGAGTATTGTGATGTTTATTGCCTTGCGTCCGCAAATTCTGGGTGATACCTCTGCGGGTGAATTTGTCGCTTATATTACTGCGGCGGGTATGCTGGCAAGACCGATCAAAGCCTTGACGGATATCAATGAAAAAATTCAACGTGGTATGGCTGCGGCTCATTCGGTATTTGAATTGCTGGATATGCCTGAAGAAAAAAATACCGGGACTTTAACGGATAGCCTGAAAGGCGATATCGAGTTTAAAGATGTCAACTTGATTTATGATGATGGCCATCGTGCTATTCATGACTTTAATTTGCAGGTCAAGGCCGGTGAAACAGTAGCGCTGGTAGGACGTTCTGGTGCAGGAAAAAGTTCTCTGGTGAATCTGCTGGTGCGTTATCAGGATGCAACTTCTGGGCAGATCTTGCTGGATCAGAAACCGATTGAAGATTTTGAAATTACCGCCTTGCGAACCCAGATTGCTATGGTGAACCAGCAAGTAGTACTGTTTAATCGTACCGTGCGGGAAAATATTGCTTATGGTCAGCTCGAAGGTGCTTCCGATGAAGATATTATCGCGGCAGCAAAGGCAGCCTATGCGCATGATTTTATTATGGCATTGCCGCAAGGTTATGATACTCAGCTGGGTGCCCAGGGTTTAAACCTGTCTGGTGGCCAGCGTCAGCGCATCGCGATCGCACGCGCAATTTTGAAAAATGCCTCTATCCTGATTCTGGATGAAGCGACCAGTGCGCTGGATAACGAGTCGGAATACTTTATTCAGCGTGCCTTTGATAAAGCCATGCAGGACCGTACGACCATCGTAATTGCACATCGTCTATCGACGATTGAAAACGCGGATCGTATTGTGGTTATGGATCAGGGCCGTATTGTTGAGCAGGGCAGTCATGCCGAACTGATTGCGCTACATGGTGCTTATTATCAGTTGCATCAGCGTAACTTTGAGGAACAGTAACTTATGGCACTGGCACAAATCATTCAGGATGCTTGGAATGCACAGGCAAAGTGGCTGGTGGTGCTGCGTCCTTTGTCATGGTTATATCGCCTGGGTTTTGTCAGCAATCACTGGCTCTATCAAAAAGGCATTAAAAAAAGTTATAGCGCGCCGATTCCCGTTATGGTGATTGGCAACATCACAGTCGGTGGTAGCGGTAAAACACCTTTGCTGATTCATCTGGTGGATTATTTAACCGAGAAAAATATCCGTGTGGGAGTGATTAGCCGTGGTTATGGTGGTCAAGGCCCATTTCCTACCTATGTCGACTTTAATACCTTGCCGGAGATTGTCGGAGATGAGCCTGCCTTGATTGTGCAGGCAACAGGTGTACCGATGGCAGTTGGTCCCAACCGGCAGAAAAGTATTGAACTGTTATTGCAGAAACATGAGCTGGATCTGATTATCTGTGATGATGGATTACAGCACTGGGCCTTGAATCGCCAGATTGAGTGGATTGTGCTGGATAATAATCGCGGTCTGGGTAATCAAAAGCTTTTACCTGAAGGCTATCTACGCGAACCTGTAACACGGCTAAAAACCGGAACCGTAATTGAGCATTCGGCTAACCCAAGCTCTGAACTGAATATGCATCTGGCTGCATCACAGCCTTATTTGCTCAATCAGGACAGCACTAAAATCTTTGATCCTCAAGCGGCTTTTTATGCGGTAGTCGGCATTGGCTTTCCACAGCGGTTTTATCAGACCTTGCAAAATTTAGGCATAGAACAATTTCAGTGTCATGAGTTTCCAGACCATCATGACTATGACATTGAAGATTTACAGTTCGATGATAACAATCCGATTATTACCACTGAAAAAGACGCAATAAAAATTATGGCGCTACTTAAACAATATCCAGATTTTAAACAGGATATCTGGGTGGTGCCAGTCGATGCAGTCCTATCGCCAGCCTGCTATACAGTCTTGCAGCAACAGTTACAACAATACGGTATTCAAATTTCTTAAGGCTCATTCATTATGAAACACATTGTTATTCCTGCACGTTTCGCCAGTTCACGTTTACCGGGTAAACCTTTGCTGGAAATTCATCGTCGTCCCATGATTCTGCGGGTAGTGGACCAAGCCAAAAAAGTGCAAGGTTTTGATGATCTGTGTGTGGCAACTGATGATGAGCGTATTGCTGCCGTTTGCCGTGCTGAAGGCATTGATGTTGTCATTACCTCGGCGGATCACCCTTCAGGCACAGACCGCTTGAGTGAAGTGGCTCGAATCAAAGGCTGGGCCAGTGAGGACATTATTGTCAATGTACAGGGGGATGAACCCTTACTGCCGGCGCAACTGGTAAAACAGGTTGCTCAACTCTTGGAAGATCAGCCTGAATCTTCCATGTCGACGCTATGTGAGCCGATCCATCAACTGGATGAATTCAAACGTGACAGCATTGTAAAAGTTGTCATGTCAAAACACCAGCAAGCACTGTATTTTAGCCGTGCTACCATTCCTTATGACCGTGATGGTGCGAAACTGACTGAACCAAAACTGCATGATCAGGCCTATCGTCATTTAGGCCTATATGCCTATCGGGTAAAACTGTTGCAAGAATATGTGACCTGGGAAATGGGTGTGCTGGAGAAACTGGAATCTCTAGAGCAGTTACGGGTACTGGAAAATGGACACCGTATTGCCATTGCGGTGGCTGAAGCCAATTTGCCGCCAGGGGTGGATACCCAGGAAGATCTGGATCGCCTGAATCAGATGGATCTTTCCCATTTTGCCTAAGAAGAGTCAAATACATGCCTTTTGATGTCAATGCACATATCTATCCATGGCAGCAACAGGTTTGGGAAACCCTGACCGGGCGCTTTCCCAAGCTTGGACATGGTTTATTGTTTTATGGAAAAAAAGGCTGTGGTAAAGAAGCGTTTACCCAACAGTTTCTGGCTTGGGTGTTATGCCTGAATCGTCAGCCTGCCGGGCCATGTGGTGAATGCAGTAGCTGTCAATGGTTAAAGGCAGACACCCATCCCAACTATGTGCATATCAGTACCGATGACGACAATAAAAAACAGAATGCCAAAATCAAGATCGAGAAGATTCGCGATCTGCTGCCTTTTGTGCAACAGACTGTAGATGGCTGGCGCGTGATTGTGATTGAGCCGGCAGAAGCCTTGAATATTGCCTCTGCCAATGCCTTACTCAAAACACTGGAAGAACCCGGTGATAATACGGTCATTATTTTACTGGCGAATCATTATTTAAAATTGCCCGCGACTATACGCAGTCGTTTGCAGCATTTTGCTTTGGACCGGATTTCCGCAGAACAATTTAGCGATTATGTCCAGAATCAGCTCCCAGATGCAGGTGCTAGCCAACAACAGTTATTGATGAACCTGTCCAATCAGATGCCGTTACAGGCACTAGAGGTTGCACAAAGTGCCTGGCTGCCACTACGTCAGGAATTCCTGCAAGACTGGCAAAAACTGGTCATGCAAAAAAATATGCCGATGGCAATTGCGACCAAATGGAATAAAAACCTGAATTTTGATGACTTTGCTCAAATGTTTGAATACTTGTTGTCCGATTTAATTTGTGTCAAGCTAAATCAGACGGTGAAAAACATTGACCTTGAATTCAATGTACTTGCCGAACAATATTCATTAGAAGCACTTTTTAAAATTTATGAAGATTTTCAGCGCGCTAAACAATTCCTTGAACAGAATGTCCAAAGCAATCTGGTTATTGATGAATTGTTTATCACGCTGATGAATCTTTAATTAAGGGGAAATCACATGCAACCACGTATGGGCGGTATTATTCAGGCCAATATTCCTGACATTGAAACACTGTTTGCCAGCTATATGCCTTATGTTGTGGGTGGTGGGCTTTTTATTCCTTCCAAGCAGCCGGTCAAACTGGGCGAAGAGGTTTTTGTATTGACGACTTTGCCTGACCAGACCCAGAAAATTCCTTTAACCGGTAAAGTCATCTGGGTCTCGCAAAAGCAGAATGGCATCAAGCCACAAGGCTTTGGCATCCAGTTAAGCGGTGAAAAAGGCGTTTATTTTAAAAATGAAGCAGATCGTCTGGTTGCAGGTCTTAAATCTGAAGGACGTAAAAGTTACACTATGTAGTTAATTTACCCTTGGTAGGAACGCATCGTGTTTGTAGATACTCATTGTCATTTAACCCTGCTTGATTTGACACCATATCATGGTGATCTGGATCAGGCATTGGCTCAGGCTCGTGAAGCCGGTGTTTCCAAATTCATGAGTATCTCGGTCGATCTGGATGATCATATCGAGCTGGCCAAAATTGCCGCGCGTCATGCAGATGTCGGATATACCGTTGGCGTACATCCTTGCGAAGATGCTGCAACCATGGCGCGTGCCACGACTGAATATCTGGTCGAACTGGCGCAACCGGAGAAAGTCTGGGCACTCGGTGAAACAGGTCTGGACTATTATCACAGTACCGATTTTATTGCAGAGCAAAAAGCCTGTTTCGCCCGGCATATCCATGCGTCACAAATCACCAAAAAACCTGTAGTCGTTCATACCCGTTCCGCCAAGCATGATACCGTCGATATTATTCGCGCGGAAAAATCTACGCATGGCATCCTGCACTGTTTTACCGAGGACTGGGAAACCGCCAAAGCAGTACTGGATTGCGGCTATTATGTGTCATTTTCCGGAATTGTTTCATTTAAAAATGCGCAGGATCTGCGTGATGTCGCCAAACAGGTTCCGCTGGATCGTGTGCTGATTGAAACCGATAGTCCTTATCTTGCGCCAATGCCGTATCGTGGCAAATCTAATGAGCCTAAATACGTTCCTTATGTAGCCAAAGCGCTTTGCGATGTATATGATAAGTCGCTAGAAGAAATGGCTTTTATCACAAAGCAGAACTTTGAAAATCTTCTGAATTTAAAGTAAATAAAGTTATATAAAGTACAAAGAGAGTTTATAGGGTGAAGATGGATCGTCAGGCTCAGTTTCGAGCAAGAGAAACCTTGATTTTTCAAGTTGCAGAACAGCTCCTGTTGGAAAATGGTGAAGCAGGAATGACGCTAGATGCGCTGGCTGCCGAGCTTGATCTGGCCAAAGGGACACTTTATAAACATTTTCAGAGTAAAGATGAGCTGTACATGCTGCTGATTATCCGTAATGAGCGCATGTTGCTGGAAATGATTCAGGATAGCGATAAAGCCTTTCCTGAACATCTGGCCTTCTTTATGCTGCATCATTTACATCATCCGGAACGAACCGTGCTGTTTCATCAGATTGAAGAACGCCTGTCGACGACTGGGGTTGGAATCCAGCACCTTTTTAGCGAACTTTATCAGGTGCGCAAACAGCGTTTACGCCTGATTATCCGTATGACAGAAACTTATCTGGCTTCTATTAATAGCCGCATGTCAGTACGCGATTATCTGGCTTCGATCTGGTCGTTGACCCATGGTGCAGCTGCAATTCTTAATTCCAGTTTCTATCAGCGTTATTTGGGTTCGCGCGATACCTTGCGTGTAGCCTATATCGATCAGGCACTGGCTTTGCCTAAGCAGGTACATTCAGCCGAGCAGTTTGCCTAAGGTTGTCCTATGATCAGATCACCTCACAGTGCAGTTCGTGGCTTTACCTTAATCGAATTGATGGTGGTGATTGTGATTATGGGAATTATGGCTTCACTAGTGCTGCTGAATACCAGTGGTGTCGATCAGCGCAAAGCGATGCAGGCACGAGAAATTTTATTGGTGGACTTGCAACGGGTGCTACGCGAGGCTAATGACCAATCCAGAATACTCGCGCTTGACGTTCAATCAGCGACAGATGTCACACCATTTCGCTATGGAATTATAGAATATCGTTCGGCAGCGCAGACTGAACCGAACCTGCAAGATGAGAAATGGCAAAATTATGCAGATTTTAAATTGCGTAGTTTGCCTGATCATATTTCCTTTCAAATTCAGGCACTGGAACAGCAGCGTTATGCCAGGGCACAAAATCGTGACCTGACTCAGGCAAATTCACCTCAATTAATCTGGCTCGGCAATGGTGAAGTCAAACCGGTGCGGATTCAGTTCTTTTTAGAAGACCGTGAAGTGGGTGCTGCGATTGAGATTGATCATCTGGGTAAAATCAATGAAATCTAGATATTTCAAGCAGAATACTGGATTTGGTGCTATCAGGCCGAGTTTTACTCGACTTAATCGTGCCTCAGGTTTTACCTTATTGGAAGTTATGGTCGCCTTGGCAATTTTTGCGACCGCAGCCATAACCCTGACCAAAGTCGCGATGCAATATACCCAATCCACCTCGAATGCCATTCTACGTACCAAAGCACAGTTTGTTGCCTTAAATGAAGTGGCGCAAATGGAAATCAATCAGGAATGGATGGAAGGGACGGCTTCCAAACAGCTGACCCAGCAAGGTGAAACCTGGCAGATCGATAAACGCAGTGAACCGACGGTCAGTCCGAATGTTCAGCGAATCGAGCTGCAGGTGAGTCTGGTTAATCAGGACAGTGGTCAGGTGGAATCTGGTATCAGCAGCCTGATGTTCTTTAATCATCGTATGAACAATACTCCATGAAGTCTAAAGGATTTACTCTGGTTGAATTATTGGTCGCAATTGCGATCTTTGCAGTGCTGTCTGCTTTGGGTTGGAAAGTTTTTGATTATATTGTCAAAACGAAAGATCAGAATGTGATTCATGAACAGCGTTTAGGTCAGTTACAGCAAACCTATCAGCAGATTCTGCGAGATACCGTACAGGCAGTACCCTTAACGGCCAACATCAATGGCGATATTCAACCGGCTCTGGTGCTGCAGAACGGACGTTTTAACTTTAGTAAAACCGGGGTAACTGATCCTTTAGAAGAAGGGATTTCCCCAGATGAACGCATTGAATATCAGTACCGAGCCGATGAGCAGAAACTTTATCGCTTGAAATACCGGAATCTAAATCAGACAGGTCAAGATCAGCCCGAATCCAGTGTTTTATTGTCGGAAGTGGAACAATTCCAGATCGTCGTACTCAATCCGAATGAACTCACGCAATGGCCGGATACTTCTACTGATCTGAATCAGTTAGAGCATAAACAGCGTTTGCCTAAAGGGATTAAAATCAATTTAACCGTGAATGGCGTCAGTTATGAATGGATGTTCAGTTTATTAAATACGGACTTTTTGCTTGATACTCAGAACACCGGTCAACCCAGCTCAGAATAATAAGAAATGAAAATGAATAAAGCGATCATGATCAAACAGCAGCAGGGCATTGCACTGATTACCATTCTGGTGATGGTAGCGCTAGCGACTATTCTGGCGGCTACGATTGCGCAACGTCAAGCTGCAACTGCTGAAAGCACTGCCTATTTGATGCGACAAAACCAGTCCTTAATGTATGCCAAAAGTGCTGAGGCCTTTTTTTCTGAATTGCTGGTCGATGATGCTGAAAATGCCGCAGAGGTCGACCATCTGCAGGAAACCTGGGCGCAGCCCATGCCAGCTTTTCCGGTAGATGACGGTTATGTCTCCGGAATAATACAGGATGAATCAGGCAAGTTTAATTTAAATAGCCTGATTACTGCCGAAGGCGCAGTCAATGAAAATGCCAAAGCATGGTTCGAGCTGATTCTAAAACGTGCCAGTTTGCCGGAACAGCTCAGTGAAGCAGTCATTGACTGGCAGGATGCAGACGAGCTGGTCAGTGGGGGCATGGGCGCCGAATCTAACTATTATCAGGGCTTGCCCAATGCTGCTTTGCCACCGAATGCAAAATTTCACAGCGTAGAAGAATTAAAGCTGGTACGCGGTTTTGAAGAGAATAAATATAAGCTGATAGCACCTTATCTGAGTACTGCACCGGTGCAGGAGAGCCTGGTCAATATTAATACCGCTTCAGCTTTTCTTTTGGCTAGTATGGATGAAAAGCTGGATGTGAATGCAGTGCAGCAATTGCTGGATCAGCGTCAGGCCAATTTGGAGCACTTTTCCAATGTGACTGATCTGTGGTCACTGGAGCCTTTCGCTCAGGTCGATGCGGACAGGCGTAATTTGTTTAACAGTCTGCTTGGGGTGCAATCCAATTATTTTAAAGCCCGAATCGAAGTGGTTTTAAGTGAGCGTAAGCGCCAGTTTAGCAGCGATCTGGTTCGTCAGGACAAACAGGTTTATGTCGCTTACCGTAGCATGGCGCCATTTTAATTTTAGCTCATGAATTGTACAGGCTGGATAAGCGCAAATGCCGGGCTGATGCCTTTTCCCTATCATGCTAAACAGCAAAATTAATCCTCAAAGCTTTACTTTTGCTTTATAATCAAAATTAATTCACCTATTTTTTGACGACATTACGGCATATGTTAATTCGTAAGTTATTTAAGTTTGAGAATGCTCATATTGTGCGTAACTGCACGTCAGATCGCTGTAAGCGTTCGATCCATGGCCATAGTTATAAAGTCGAGTTATTGCTAAAAGCCTCGAAGCTAGATCATGGTCAAATGGTCTATGACTTTGGTCTGCTTAAAGGTGTGATTAAGGATTTCTTTGATTCTTTCGATCATGCCATCTGCTTTTGGCAAAATGACGATCCGGAATATATTCAGGCCTGCAAGAATTTCAGTGCGCGCTGGGTGTCTTTGCCGGTATCGCCATCAGCAGAACAGTTTTCACGTATTTTCTTCTTTCTGGCACAGCAGGTGCTGGCATCGACCGTGACTCAAAATGGTGAAGGCGATGTCGAAGTCTATTCTGTGATTGTGCATGAAACCGACACCGGCTATGCACAAAGCTTTTTAGAAGATATTCAAAATGAACAAATGGGCATCCTTAGTCTGGAGCAACTTGAGTTCTCTGAACAAGTGCAGGCTGAATGGACAGATCCGGACATGTTTGCCAAGCTCAAACAGGGCACACCATTTCATAACCCTACAGTAGATTTACAGGTACAGATTTAAAGTCTGCGTGACTTTAAATCCATTGACATAGATTTAGGATTGAAGAATGTCTTTAAATGAACAGCAACTGGCCAAGCTGAATAAAGTTCAGCTGGATGAAAGCTGGAAATATGGATTGAGTGAATTTTTGCTCAGTCCGAAAATGGATGAATTAAAAGCATTTCTCGTTGAAGAAAAAAAAGCAGATAAAATCATTTATCCTCCCAATCATCTGATTTTTAATGCGTTAAATACCACGCCGCTAGATCGGGTAAAAGTGGTAATTTTGGGGCAAGATCCTTATCATGGCCCAAATCAGGCGCATGGATTAAGCTTTTCCGTGCAAAAGGGGGTTGCATTACCACCATCTTTGCGTAATATTTTTCATGAGTTACATGCTGATGTTGGGGTTGAAAGACCGAAGCATGGTGACTTGACGCATTGGGCAGAGCAGGGTGTGCTTCTGTTAAATGCAGTACTGACCGTCGAAGCAGGTCAGCCAACTTCGCATCAGAAGCGCGGTTGGGAAGAATTTACCGATCACGTCATTGATGTATTAAATGAACAGCGTGAACATATTGTCTTTATTCTTTGGGGCGCATACGCACAGCGTAAAGGACAGCGCATTAATCAAGACAAGCATCTCGTGTTAAAGGCAGCACATCCATCGCCTTTGGCAGCAAACCGTGGTGGTTTTTTTGGTTGTAAAGTATTTTCAAAATCGAATAACTACCTCAAACAACATGGCATTGAGCCTATAGATTGGCAGCTGGACGCATGAAATATTCTCCCCTTACTAAACATTATCATCCGGATTTGATTGTTGAAGAAGCGCACAATGGTTGGCGTATCGTTCGTTTAAATCGCCCGAAATCTTTGCATGCTCTCGATGAATCGATTGCTTCCGCACTTCTGGAAGTATTTCAGGACTTTCATCATGATGATAGCGTCAAAGCCATCTGGCTGGATTCAACCACACCGAAAGCGTTCTGTGCGGGTGGGGATGTGCGTAAGCTGCGTCAGTTAGTGATTAATGATGAAGTCGCGGCTGCCAATAAATTCTTTGAACAAGAATATGCACTCGATCTGTTACTGCATAATTATGCCAAACCCGTTTTAGTCTGGGGTGAAGGTTATGTGATGGGTGGTGGCTTGGGCTTGTTTATGGCGGCGCCTTTCCGTTTAGTGACGCCATATTCACGTTTGGCAATGCCTGAAATCAATATCGGTTTGTATCCAGACGTGGGTGCAACCCGCTTCTTGGCAGATCGTGGTGCGATTGGTCTATTTACCGGCTTGACCGGTTCAATCATGACTGCTGCGGGCGCTTACGGGATTGGCTGGGCAACGCATATTTGTGATGCACAGCGTGATTCAGTTTTGGATAAAGTCATTAATATTGACTGGGAGCATTATCCTGCAGGTGACTTCCGTGCCATTGATGACACCCTGAATAGTATGCACCGTCCGGTCGGCCCGGGACCGTTGCAAAACTCTCTGGATGTGATTCATAGTGTTTGCCGTGGTGTCAACTTTGAGCATGATTATGAGTCGATTATTGGCCTGAGTGACGCACGCAGTGACTGGTTGCGTCAGGCCAGTGAAAACCTGAAAAAAGGTTCGCCAACTACTGCAGCCTTGACCTGGCTATTGTGGCAATGGGGTAAGCAGATACATTCCTGGAATGAAGTTTTCGAACTGGAAGTTCAGATCTCGGACTGGAAAATTCGTCATCATGACTTTGTTGAGGGTGTACGAGCACGTCTGGTCGACAAAGACCTTAGTCCTGAGTGGAAAAAAGGTGCAGATATGAGCTTGAAAGGGATCCTGTCTGGGAATCCTCCAGTTACGACTATTGAAAGCTGGAATGAGCTGCTCAAGCATTATGGTGTGATTTAAGCTTCAATGTCCGAAACACAATTTACAGATGAATACTGGATGCAGCGTGCTTACGAGCAGGCTGCACTTGCTGCTGCACAGGGAGAAATTCCTGTGGGGGCAATTATCGTCAGTCAGAATCAGATCATTGGCCAAGGATTTAATGCGCCCATCTCGTTGAATGATCCGACTGCGCATGCCGAAATTGTTGCACTACGTGATGCGTGTCAAAACCTCCAAAATTATCGGTTACCTGATGATGCGGTGCTCTATGTGACTCTTGAGCCGTGCACCATGTGTGTCGGTGCACTGGTGCATTCGCGGGTTTCGCGAGTGGTATTTGGTGCATTTGAAGCGAAAGCGGGTTCATTGGTGAGTGCGCGTCAACTGTTTGAAACCGGTTATTATAATCACGTATTTCCTTTCCAGGCAGGCTGCATGCAGCAGCAATGTTCTGAACAGCTGAGTGCATTTTTTAAGTTGCGCCGCGAGCAGAAACGAGAACTCAAGTTACAAGAAAAGTTATTAAATACGCAGAAATAAATCTGCTTTATCCGCTAAAATTTGCTTACTTTCAAATATCTGCAATCTTCAGGAACAATAATGAACAGCATTCAAGTAAAAAAAGAATTTCCGGCAGCGCTTGATGATGTCTTTAATTTGATGTCCAAGCATGACACCTATAATATTGCCTTCGCACCGATGCAGGTCGAACGAATCAAGGATTCTGCGGATGCTGAACATCCTGATGGACTCGGTTCGGTACGTGCAATGGGTATGGGGCCAATAAAGCCGCTGAAAGAACAAATTACCTTGTTCGAGCCAAATAATCGCATCGAATACCAGATTATTAAAAATCCGTTAATCAAGCATCATTTGGGTATTATTGAATTTGAAGCACTGGCTGATGACAAAACGCTAGTAACTTATACGATTGAATTGCAGGCACGTGCGCCTTTTGTGAGTAAATTAATCCTTGCACAGTTACAGGCAGCGATTAAACTAGGCCTGACAAAACTCGCAAAATCTGTTTAAACAACAACGGGAAAGCAATGACAGTTCAAATTATTACCATTGATGGTCCAAGTGGGTCTGGCAAGGGCACGTTAGCAGCGAAACTGGCTGCACATTATCAGTTTCACTTATTGGATTCTGGTGCTTTATACCGCCTTTTGGGTTTGTCATTGCATCACCATGATTTGCTGGATTCTCTAGACACGAAATTGCCAGAATGCGTACAAATCGCAACAAATTTAGATATCCAGTTTGTCAGTACCGACACCGGGGTGCAGGTGTGGCTGGATGGTGAAGATGTGTCCCAAACTATTCGCACTGAACGGGTAGGAGAGTTTGCTTCAAAAGTTGCAGCAATTCCTGAGCTTAGAACAGCGTTGGTTTCACGCCAACATGCCTTTGCGCAGGCACCGGGTCTGGTAGCAGACGGACGCGATATGGCGACAAGTATCTTCCCGAACGCCCAGGCAAAAATATATTTGACGGCCTCGGCTGAATCCCGTGCGCAAAGACGTGTAAAGCAGTTGCAGGGCATGGGGCTGGATGTTAAAATAAGCGACATTTTAGCTAATATCATCGCTCGCGATAAACGAGATATGGAACGCACTGTCGCTCCACTCAAGCCTGCGGATGATGCTTACATTATCGATAGTTCAGATTTGAATATCGATGAAGTATTCCAGCTGATGACCACTTATGTGGATCAGCAGTTAGCAAACTAACCCAATTTTATCAGCAAACGCATAGCTTGATCAGTTTTATATGGACTATGTAGATGCTTAATTAAACCGGCCTTGTCTGATCCAAGACCGCTGACTTTATCGGAAATATCATGACCGAATCTTTTGCAGCCCTCTTTGAAGCAAGCGAATTAAACCTCAACGTTGAAAAGGGTGCAGTTATCCAAGGCGTTGTAGTAAGCATTGACTCTGATTGGGTAACTGTTGACACTGGCCTTAAATCTGAAGGCGTTGTTGACCGTGCTGAGTTCTTAAATGAACAGCGCGAACTTGAAGTTCAAGTTGGCGACACTGTAGACGTAGTTGTTGAAGCACTTGACAATGGTATGGGTCAAACAGTTCTTTCTCGCGAAAAAGCTAAACGCGCAGAAACTTGGACTAAACTTGAAAAAATCTTTGAAGACGGCGAAATCGTTACTGGTGTTATCTCTGGTAAAGTTAAAGGTGGTTTCACCGTTGACATCGGTCCAGTACGTGCGTTCCTTCCAGGTTCTTTAGTTGATACTCGTCCTATTCGTGATACTACTCACCTAGAAGGCAAAGAGTTAGAATTCAAAGTAATCAAACTTGACGCTAAACGTAACAACGTTGTTGTTTCACGTCGTGCTGTTATGGAAGCTGAATCTTCAGCTGACCGTGAAGCTCTTCTTGCTCAGCTTGAAGAAGGTCAAACAGTTACTGGTACGATCAAAAATCTTACTGACTACGGTGCATTCGTTGACCTTGGCGGTATTGATGGTCTTCTTCACATCACTGACATGGCTTGGAAACGCATCAAGCACCCTTCAGAAGTTGTTGAAGTTGGTCAAGAAGTTACTGTTAAAGTACTTAAATTCGACCGCGAACGTAACCGTGTTTCTCTAGGTCTTAAACAACTTGGCGAAGATCCATGGTTAGCGATCATGAACCGTTACCCTAAAGGTTCAATCGTTAAAGCGCGCGTAACTAACCTGACTGACTACGGTTGTTTCGCTGAAATCGCTGAAGGCGTTGAAGGTTTAGTACACGTTTCAGAAATGGATCACACTAACAAAAACATCCACCCATCTAAAGTTGTTCAGATTGGTGACGAAGTTGATGTTATGGTTCTTGAAGTTGATGAAGAACGTCGTCGTATTTCTCTTGGTATCAAACAAACTCGTGCTAACCCATGGGAAGAGTTTGCTAAAGATCACGACAAAGGCGAAAAAGTTTCTGGTACGATCAAATCTATCACTGACTTCGGTATCTTCATCGGTTTGCCAGGCGGTATCGACGGTCTAGTTCACTTGTCTGATATTTCTTGGAACGAACAAGGCGAAGAAGCGATTCGTCGTTACAAGAAAGGCGACACTGTTGAAGCGGTTATCCTTTCTGTAGACGCTGAAGGCAACCGTATCAGCCTTGGCATCAAGCAAATGAACAACGATCCGTTCAATGACTTCCTTGCTGCTAACGAACGCGGTGCGTTGGTTAAAGGTACTGTAACTGCAGTTGACGCTAAAGGCGCTACTATTAAGTTAGCTGACGAAGTTGAAGCGACTCTGAAAGCATCTGAAATCAACCGCGATCGCGTTGAAGATGCAACTAAGTTCCTTGAAGTTGGTCAAGAAGTTGAAGCGAAGATCATCAACGTAGATCGTAAATCTCGCGCAATCAACTTGTCTATCAAAGCGAAAGACGAAGCTGAAGAGAAAGAAGCAGTTGCTAACTTGAAAACAGCTCCTGCTGGTCAAGACAATGGTCCTAAGACGATTGGTGACCTGATTAAAGCTCAAATGGGCAACTAAGTAAGCGTTTGAATTGTATTGTTAATGTAAGTTAACTAATACTTTTTATACAAATACTGTAAACGGTAGCGTAGTATTTAATTATTGCGCTACCGTTTTGTATTTAAACAGGTTATTATCGGGAAATAGATCCCAAGTAGCTTGATAATTAAAGAGGTCGCAGATGACTACTGAAGCACTTAATAAGTCTGACTTAATAGAGCGTATTGCGTTAAAAAATCCGCATTTGGCTGAGCCTTTAGTGGAAGAAGCAGTTAAAATTATGATTGATCAAATGATAGAAGCATTATCAACTGACAATCGTATCGAGATTCGTGGATTTGGTAGTTTTGCATTGCATCACCGTGAACCGCGCGTAGGTCGTAACCCTAAAACTGGTAAATCAGTAGAAGTGGCTGCAAAAGCAGTTCCGCACTTTAAACCAGGCAAGGCACTTCGTGACGCTGTGAACGAGTCTGCACAAAAATAATTGTAAATATTTTGCGGGGTGTTCATGCGTTACGTTCTGGTCATTCTTTTATTGGTACTGTTTGGTTATTCATTAGCTTTGGTTTTGCAAAACGGTACCGAATTGTCAGTGGACTTGTTATTTACTCAAGTTCCCGCAATGCGCCTGGGATTATTACTTCTCCTCACGTTATCTTTAGGTGTCGTTTTGGGCCTGTTATTGGGCGTTCAGATCTTCCGGGTTTTTCAGACGAATTGGGAAATTAAACGACTGCGTAAAGACATTGAACATCTACGTAAGGAACAGTTGAATACAGCCAAGTTAATGGCCGCTGAAGCAGCAGCCCATACCCGGCATGAAAAAACTGTATTAGATATTACCAATGAAAATCAAAGCCCATTATAATGGGCTTATTTTTTGCCTATATGAAGGGGTAATCTCTTGAGTATCATCGTCGCACTAGATGCCAAAAGCCAATTTGATGCCTTAGCCATTGCAGAACAGTTAGATCCTGCCTTGTGTCGACTTAAAGTTGGTAAAGAGTTATTTACCCATGAAGGTCCAATTATTGTCAAAGCACTTCAAGATAAAGGCTTTGCTGTATTTCTGGATCTGAAATTTCATGATATTCCAAATACAACAGCACAGGCAGTATGCGCGGCAGCAGATTTGGGTGTGTGGATGGTCAATGTGCATGCCTCAGGTGGCCGCAAGATGATGGAAACCTGTGTAGAGCGTTTGCAAGCAGGTAATTATAAAACTCAGTTGATTGCAGTGACTGTATTGACGTCAATGGGCCGTGAAGACTTGAAAGATATTGGTCTGGATATTGAGCCAAATGAGCATGTAAAACGTCTGGCACAACTGACCAAAGACAGTGGTCTAGATGGGGTGGTTTGCTCAGCTCAAGAAGCGAAAATGTTACGTGAAACGATTGGAAAAGACTTTGCATTAGTGACACCCGGCATTCGTCCAGAAGGGTCGAATGCAGATGACCAGAAACGTATTGTGACACCGAAACAGGCAATGCTAGATGGCTCAACACATCTGGTAATTGGTCGCCCGATTACCCAGTCTAAAAATATGCGTCAGACTTTGAAAGATATTTTGGCAACGCTTTAATACGGTTTGAATGACAGAAAGCCTTTCAGTCGAAAGGCTTTTTTTATATATTGAAAAAATGGTTATAAAATAAAAAGGAAAAATGATGACTTCATCTGAACCACAATTAGAAAAAGTACAGAATGACGTGATTCAAAATATTCAACAGGCGGAACAGCTTAAGCAACAAGAATAGCAACAACAGCAGGCAAGCTCAGCAGATCGGACAGCGGGGATCGATGTGGTCAGTTTGGCATCTGATGCCATCAGTCTTGCTTCGGATGTTATTGAAACAGTAGGCGATGCCTTAAGTGATATTGATTTAAGTTTTAGTCAGCCCTCCCGGCCTTCTTGCTTGTGCTTCGTTTTAAGATTCTGGTTTAGAGCTTACTCAAGGAGGAGAGGTCCCTCTTTATAAAAAAGGGATTTAGTGAGATTGAGAAAGCGATAAAACAATTAAATCGCTGCCAGTACACTCACCGTGACTGGTGCTAACAGTGACAAAATAAAACCACTGACCATAGCATGTGGAATAAAATCATGCCCGCAAGCCTGTTTAACCATCGGTAAAGTCACATCCATTGCAGTTGCCCCCGCGGCGGAAATGGCCGACCTTGGATATCTCCAGCCCAGACAATACATCAGTAAGATGGCGAAAATTTCTCTAAACAGGTCATTCATCAGCGCGATACTGCCGAGTTCTGCATTTCTGAGTTCTGTCACGACAACGCCTGACATTGAGTAAAATCCATAGCCTTGTGACAGCATGATCAAATCTTTCAGACTGATGTCGGTGTTCCAGAATGAATAAAGCATGACCGCGAATAATGAACCGAAAATACAACCGATTGGAACTAAGAGAATTTTAAAATTTAACCAGGAACGATCTAAAGGTGAATAAGCCAGATCCAGGCCAATCATGAACATAAATACCAGCAACAAATGCCAGGTGCTGATTTGCAAGGATAGATCAAACAGACTCAAGCCCGCATGTAAAAAGTATCCACCTGCGAGAGCCAAAAAGGCATAGCTCATATTCAGCAAGGATTTAACTACCAGATCGACGGATACCCGACCAGAACTAGGAAGATAACCTGCCCATTTAAATAGTAGATAACAAAATGCAAAAGCACCGAGCGAGGTCAGAAAGGCAATACTGATCGACGTACTTAAAATCTGTAGGGGATGCTGTAATTCATCTACCAGTTGTGAAAATTCAAAGGCAATTGCAATCAATAAAACGTAGCTAAAATAGGGTAATAGCTTGAAACAGATTTTAATAATCGAAAGTGGAATTCGTTTTGCCATGGCAAAACCGAGTGCTAGACAGAATAAAAGCTGAAAGATAAGCCAAAGCGATTGCATAAATTTAATGGATTGAAAAAATTACCTATAAATTATGCCACCGCTTGATGTCAGATGGTAAAAAGCTTTTAGGCGACTTTATTCAATAATCGATAATCTGCGACATTTGGTTTTTTTGTTTTGAGCCAGTATTTCCAGGTATAAGTTGGCCATAAGGCAAAGTTCTTGCCGCCTTCCTGCTGATACCAGCTGACACAGCCAGATTGCCACACGGTCTTTTCAAACATATGTTGTACCTGCTGATTAAATGTATCCTGTGCCTGGTCTTTGACCATGATGGCATCACTTTGGGATTGATCGACCAGTTGCATCAATTGCAAAATATATTCAACTTGTGCCTCAATCATAAAAATGACAGAGTTGTGTGCCAATAGGGTATTTGGCCCCGGTAACTGAAACAGGTTTGGAAAGTCTTTCACGCAAATTCCATAATAGCTTTCAGCACCTTGTTTCCACATTTCATTCAGTTCTACGCCATCAAGCCCGGTACATTGAAAATTCTTCATATAGATACGTGGATCGGTAATGAATCCGGTGCCATAAATCAGACAGTCAATCGGCCGCTCTTTTCTATCTTGTGTAATGATACTGTGTTCAGTCAGTTCCTGAATCTTCTCGGTCACCAGTTCCACATTATGGCGGTTAAACGTCGGGAAGTATTTATTTGAAACCAGAATACGTTTGCAGCCCATGATGTAATCGGGAGTTAGTTTTTTGGCCAATTCAGGGTTTTTGACCTCATATTTAATGAATAGTTCTGCCAGTTTTTGGGTGAATTTCATAATGCCCGGTTTGACAATCGGTACCACACGCGATTCATTTGACCAATACAGGCGGGCACGGTGTAGCTTTCTAAACCAGTCATATTTTTTAAAGAGTTTCTTTTCAAGATTCGGGTAGGCACGTTCATCCCGAGGAATGACCCAAGCCGCAGTACGTTGCATGACATACAGTTGTTTGCATTTCGGGGCAATTTCTGGAATATATTGAATGGCACTGCCACCTGTACCAATCGATGCGACATTTTTGCCAGTCACATCATAAGTGTGATCCCATTGCGCAGAATGAAAGACTTTACCTTGGAATTTCTCAATACCAGGAATATGTGGAATTTGGGGGATATGCAATGGCCCAGAAGCGAAGATAACGAACTGGGCTTCAAGGATACTTTGATCCTGTAGCTGTAATTGCCATAGACAGCGTTCTGCCTGGTAATGCGCTGCCAGTACCTCGGTATTTAAACGGCAAAAAGCACGCAGGTTATAATCGGTCACCAGATCCTGAATATAAGAAAATATCTCGGGTGCTTCCGCATAACGCTTGGACCAATTACTTTTTGGAGCAAATGACAAGGAATACAAATGTGATTGCACGTCACAGGCTGCTCCAGGGTACTGATTGTCCCGCCAAGTTCCGCCAAAATCGCTCCCTTTTTCCAGAATAATAAAGTCATAAATACCATGCTGTTGTAAACGTATTGCCATGGCAATACCGCCGAAACCAGCTCCAATAATGGCAACTTTGGTATGAGGGGGGGAGCGTGTAGCGGTGGCATGATCTAACATCAGTACATTCCTTACTTATTTTAATGTTGGATATTTATCGTAATTTGCTCCTTGGTGATTAGACAGAAAATTGATCTAAACGGCAATAGCCGACACATTATTTTTATAGTACAACTAGAGCAATCACATTGTATTTGTATGGTTATGAAACGTTCTGTTCTCAGTCTGATGTATTTGATTCAAGGGATGCGCAAGGCTGGCATGGAAGTCGATCAGAAACTGCAAAACATTGGACTGCGTGTAGATGCCTTTGATCCAAGCTCGGTGATCCATCCGAGTCTGGAACATGATGTGCTTAAGGTGGTAGGACAGGAAATCCAACCTGAACAGGGATTATTGATTGGCCAGCATTATGCTTTGGCAGGTTATGGTCCCTTACTCATGTTGCTGGTGACCAGTCCTACGGTACGTGATGCACTGAATCAGGTGATCCGTTTTCAGCAGTTGACGCATCTGACCGGTCAGTTGGCCTTGCAGCAAAGCGAGCATCATAGCGCGCTGTGTTATCGGGCCAAGCAGCAAGATGATCATTTGGGAATGTTGCTGGCACAGGCGGAGATTTCCGGGACGTTTAAGTTTATCCGGGAAATTTACAAATTGATGGGCTTATCCAAACCTGATTTGCGGATCGAGTTGCCATTTGCCTATCCAGAAGATCTGACTACCTTAAAGGTCTACCATGATTATTATGGAACACAGGTACAGTTTGATGCATCTCGGGCAGCATTCTGGTTTGATGAAGCAGTGCTGGATATTAAAATTCCCTCTGCGGATGCGGTGACTTTTGCCGTTTATGAAGCCAAATGTCTGGCTGAACTGGAACGTTTGCAACAGGATGAGCAGACGCCGACTGTGGTGCAGCGCGTGCAGGATTATCTGGAAATCCAAAGCGGCCTGATGCCGAGCATGGCTGAAACAGCACAAGCGCTGAATATCCCGGAACGAACCTTACGGCATCAGTTACAGCAGTGTGATACCAGTTATAAGCAGATTCGCGAAGAAATTATTAAAGATAAAGCTTTGCGACTGATTGAATACAAACAGTATTCGATTGAAATGATTGCAGAATTATTAGGCTATTCCGAGCCGGCTGCTTTTAACCATGCCTTTAAACGCTGGTTTGGGCAAAGTCCTCGGCAATATATAAAATAGCCTAAGCTTGTTTATGCCAAAGTGTTATAGCGTGTTGATTAAACTCCGCTATAATTAAATTGATCCCAAATAGTACGAAATTCTATGTCCGATTTTAATTCACAGCACAGCACCGCTTTTAGTCCGATTTCTCCTGCAGAACGTTATGCACAAGCGATCTCTTCGGGACAGTTTATGCCTGATGAAGCACAGGCAATGGCAGTACATGAACTGAATCGTGTCTGGCTGGAATTGATTCAGCGTTTTAAGGCATCGAAAAAAGCATTTCGCCGCTTTCGCCGTCAGACATCTCCGAAAGGGGTGTACATGTGGGGTGGTGTGGGGCGTGGAAAAACTTGGTTAATGGATCAGTTTTACGATTCGATTCCGTTTCGCCGTAAAACCAGGATGCATTTTCACCATTTTATGCAGCATGTGCATCGTGAGTTAAACAAATTATCCGGACAGCGTAATCCGCTAGATATCGTGGCGGATCGAATTTATAAAGAAGCGGTCATCATCTGTTTTGATGAATTTTTTGTGTCTAACGTGACGGATGCAATGATCCTGAGCGATCTGTTCCAGAAGCTGTTTGAACGTGGTATCACCTTGGTCGCTACTTCGAATATCGCACCGGACGGTTTATATAAGAACGGCATTCACCGTGACCGTTTTATGCCTACCATCGAACTGGTCAAGAAAAACTGTGTGGTCTTAAATGTCGATGCCGGAGTCGATTACCGTCTACGGGTTTTGAAACAGGCACAACTGTTTAAATTCCCGTTAACACATGATCATAAAAACTGGATTGCTCAACGTTTTAGCGCCTTGACCCAGACTCAGACCTGTTCTGAAGAGCCGATTATTATCAACAACCGTATTGTTGAAACCGTGTCACATACTGAAGATGTATTGTGGTGCGAGTTCTCTGAACTGTGTTTAAAGCCACGTAGTCCGGCTGATTTTATTGAAATCGCCAATATTTATAATACGGTTTTGGTCAGCAATGTGCCGCACCTGACCGATTTTCTGAATGATGGAACACGCCGTTTTATTTATCTGGTGGATGAATTTTATGACCGCGGCGTCAAGTTGCTCTTAACCTCGGAAGATAATATCGTGGATATTTATCAAGGTGAGAAACTGGCCTTTGAAATTGAACGGACCCGTTCCCGTTTACTAGAAATGCAGTCGGATGAATACCTAAATTCTGAACATCGCCAGATTGAGAAAATCGCTTCTGTGAACGGAGAGTAAGAATAAAAGCGCTGGTCATTCACCAGCGCTTTTTTTATAAAAATAGGTACTTAAATTATCGACAAGCCTGATCAAACATGGCTTAATCTTGATCTAAATATGATCGTGTATAACTAGAATGCATAATTTTTACTCGAAAATCTGAACTTAAGTCTAATTTCTACATTTCGAAAACTTTATACACTGTCATTAGGGTATTTAGCAGAATGATATCTATTTGTAACTGAGAAAGATCAAATATGTTTATGAGGGTATTCATATTGGAAAAAATGCTCAGTATTTAGCAATGTGATAATACTATTCAGCTAGATTTTAATCGGTATACTAGAATCTCTTGTATAAAAAGTAGCAATATCAGGAAAGACAATGACTGCACGTATTCAAAAAGGCAAGTTAGCGATTGCTAAAGAACTTTACGATTTCATCGAAAATGAAGCACTACCAGGTTCTGGTTTAGACAGCGAAACATACTGGAAAAACTTTGAACAAGTCGTTGTTGATCTTAGCCCTAAAAATAAAGCACTTTTGGCTAAGCGTGATGACATTCAGGCGAAAATTGATGAATGGCACCGCAATAACACATTTGAATTACAAGCTTACAAAGCTTTCTTGACTGAAATTGGCTACTTGTTACCAGAAGTAGAAGATTTTCAAATCAGCACTCAAAACGTAGACGAAGAAATTGCAGTACTGGCAGGTCCACAGTTGGTTGTACCGGTACGTAATGCACGTTACTGCTTGAACGCTGCAAACGCACGTTGGGGTTCTTTGTACGATGCACTTTATGGTTTCGACGTCATCTCTGAAGAAGATGGTGCGGAAAAAGGCAAAGGCTATAACCCGAAACGTGGTGAAAAAGTTGTCGCATTTGCCAAGAATTTCCTCGACGAAACTTTCCCATTCGCACAAGGTTCGCATGCAGACGCAACTCAATACGCAGTTGAAGCTAATGCACTGGTTGTTACCCTAAAAGATGGTTCAAAAACAACTGTGGCAGATGCGGCTAAATTCGTTGGCTACAATGGCGAAGCTTCAGCACCGACTGAAATCGTATTTAAAAATAATGGCCTGCACGCTATTGTGCAAATTAATGCCAGTAGCCCGATTGGCCAAACTGATGCCGCTGGTGTAAAAGATGTGGTTCTTGAAGCTGCGGTTACGACCATTCAGGACTTGGAAGACTCGATTGCAGCCGTTGACGCTGAAGAAAAAGTGGAAGGCTACCGTAACTGGTTAGGCCTGATGAAAGGTACTTTAGAAGAGTCTATTGAGAAAAACGGTAAAACTGTTACCCGTAAACTGAATGAAGACCGTACTTTCAAAAATGTAGAAGGTGGTGAAACTAAAGTTCACGGCCGTTCATTGATGTTGCTGCGTAATGTTGGTCATTTAATGACAAACCCTGCGATTCTGGTAGATGGCGCAGAAATCTATGAAGGCATCATGGATGCATTGGTTACGCCATTATTGTCTTTTGCAGACATCAAAGGTGAAAACACCATCAAGAACTCGCGTCAAGGTTCAATGTATATCGTTAAGCCGAAAATGCATGGTCCTGAAGAAGTGGCATTTGCCGTTGAATTGTTTGAACGTGCAGAACAGGCACTCGGCTTACCTGCAAAAACTTTAAAAATCGGGATTATGGATGAAGAACGCCGTACTTCTGTGAACTTGAAGAACTGTATTGCACAAGCCAAAGATCGTACTATCTTCATCAATACAGGTTTCATGGACCGTACTGGTGACGAAATCCATACCTTTATGGAAGCTGGTCCATTCGTTCGTAAAGGCGAAGTAAAAGGCCAAATCTGGTTCCCGGCTTATGAAAACCGTAACGTGATGATTGGTCTGCAAGCAGGTTTACGTGGTAAAGCACAGATTGGTAAAGGCATGTGGCCAAAGCCAGACATGCTGCTTGACATGTACAAAACCAAAACTGAACATCCTGAAGCGGGGGCGAGCTGTGCATGGGTTCCATCACCTACAGGTGCGGTGATTCACGCGATTCACTATCACCAGATTAATGTTGCAGACCGTCAGCAAGAGCTATTGTCGACTCAACCTTTATCTCTGGATGATTTGTTGACACCGCCATTGGCGAAAGACACCAACTGGTCTGAAGAAGAAAAAACCAAAGAACTCGAAAATAACTGTCAAGGTATCTTGGGTTATGTCGTTCGTTGGGTAGATTTGGGTGTAGGTTGTTCTAAAGTGCCAGACATCAATGATGTCGGTTTAATGGAAGATCGTGCGACTCTACGTATTTCTTCACAACACGTTGCGAACTGGTTGCGTCACGGTATCGTAAGTCGTGAGCAAGTAGAAGAAGTGATGCAACGTATGGCGAAAATTGTGGATGAGCAAAATGCCAATGATCCACTGTATACGCCAATGTCTGCTGACTTTGCCAACAATATTGCGTTCCAGGCAGCATCTGACCTGATTTTTAAAGGTGGTGAGCAGCCATCAGGTTATACCGAGCCGCTTCTGCACGCAGCGCGTTTAAAGTTAAAAGGTTATACAGGTGACTAATCCTGTCTAGCTTAAAAAAGCCTCTTCGGAGGCTTTTTTATTGTCTAATGGTAAGCCGTCGTTGTTTTGACTAGAAATTTTCCAGTTGAACTCTTAAAGTGGGGCAAAGCATGTGAGGAAACAATAAAATGACAACGGTATATCAAAATTTAGACCAGCAGTTTATTCATGGTCAGTGGCAAGCTGGTACTTCAACCAGAACAATAAAAAATATAAACCCCTATACCCAGAGCGAAATTTTTAGTATGCCAGCTGCCAGTTCTGTCGATGTCGACAGTGCTTATACCGCAGCAGAGCAGGCTTTCCAGCAGGGGGGCTTGAAATCCATTGAAGTACGTAAAACAGTGCTGCAAAATTTAATCGCGATCATTCAGCAGCGTCGGGACGAAATCATTGACTGGCTCATTATTGAATCAGGCAGTACGCGCATTAAAGCCGGCGTTGAGGTGGATGCTGCTCTGGGCATCATTCAGGAAAGTCTGGCTTTTCCAGACTGGATCCAAACAGAACAGCTGGAAAGTAAGGATCCGGCACGTAAAAGTATGGTTTTGCGCAAGCCCTTAGGCGTGATTGCTGTCATTAGTCCATGGAACTTTCCATTTCATTTATCCTTACGCTCAGTGGCGACTGCAATTGCCTGTGGTAATACCGTTGTATTGAAGCCGGCCAGTGATACCCCGGTGACTGGCGGCACCTTAATTGGTAAATTATTTGAAGAGGCAGGTTTGCCTGCAGGTGCACTGAATATTGTTGCCGGTGCTGGCAGTGAAATCGGGGATTATTTTGTTGAGCATTCAGTGCCGAAAATGATTTCATTTACCGGCTCCACCGAAGTGGGAAAAAGTGTTGGCAGTAAGGCTCTAGCCAGTTCGAGAATCAAACGTCTGGCACTTGAACTGGGTGGCAATGCACCTTTGGTCATTCTGGATGATGCCGATCTTGATCTTGCGGTTGAACTAACGCTGATGGGGCGTTTTATGCATCAGGGACAAATTTGCATGAGTACTAACCGGGTCATTGTCGATGCCTCTATCCATGATGCTTATGTAGATAAGCTCCTGGATCGGATCAAAATGATTCCGGTGGGTGATCCAAATCTGGAAGATACCGTGATCGGTCCGATCATTAATCAGAGTCAGGTTGAAAAGCATCAACAGATCATTCAAACAGGCAGCGAGCAGGGCGCACAACTGGTGTATGAAGGAGGAATTGAAGGGAATCTGGTCTATCCGCATATTTTTATTGATGTCGCGGAAGATTCCGATCTGGCGCAGCAAGAAAGCTTCGGTCCGATTTTACCTATCTTAAAAGCCCGGAATGAAGCACATGCTTTAAACCTGGCCAATGCGACCGAGTTTGGTTTATCCAGTGCAGTATGTACCTCAAACATCGAGCGAGGCAGCGCGTTTGCCGCACAACTGGATATCGGTATGACACATATTAATGGCATTAGTGTGGCAGACCAGTCAAATGCACCCTTTGGCGGCGAGAAAAATTCAGGATTGGGTCGTTTCAATGGTCGCTGGATTTTTGAAGAGTTTACCCGGACACATTGGTTGACGGTACCGAATTCATAACAGTCAACGCGCCTAAAACTATAGAAATACGACAGGCTTCGACTTGGCATCACGGTATAATGTTATGGTCGAATGATTTACATATATGAACCATGTGCGCCAATTTTAAGCCTTTAACCTTAGAGCAGTTGCATAATCTGGGATTGCCAGAAATTCCTTTTGAATATCCAGAGGAGGTCTATCCCAATTATGCTACACCGCTTTTGTTTCATTCAGCTCAAGGACTGGAATGGCGTTCCGTGAATTTTGGACTCATTCCGAAATGGGCAGAAGACAAAACTATAGGTACCAAGACCTATAACGCCAGAAATGAAACCTTACTGCAAAGGCCCACCTTCGCTGAAGCCACCGCCAAATGTCATTTTGGCGTCATTCCGGTATCGGAATTTTATGAGTCCAAATATTTTGACAATAAACCGCAGCGTTGGGGTGTAAGACGTAAAGATGGTCAGGCGACTTTTATTGCAGCTGTGTATGAGATTGCTCGGGTACAAGGGGAAATTGTACGCTCTGCCAGTATGATTACCATGGATGCAATTGACCATCCCATGATGAAGGAGTTTCATGAGCCGGGTAATATCAAACGCTCGGTTATTGTGATTCCACAGCAGCGACTGCAAGAATGGCTAACGCTAAGGCATCCGGATATTCGTAGCTTTGTAGAGGGCTTTCCGGTAGAAGATTTTGAATGCTCACATGTACCAAAAGAAAAAATCAAAAAAGTCAGTCCACAACTGAACTTTTTTGATTTTTAGAAAGCTCTGGCGAATTATTAATTATTATAAAGTATGCGCCAATTCGCCAGCGTCTATTTAAAATAAAAAGTAGGTCTTTAACGAGCTAAATTTTTGAAAATATGACGTAAACTTTCCATGGTTTTTTCAATTTGCAAAGGCGTCAGGCCTTCAAATGACTGTTCCAGTACGACATTGGTCAGATCATTGATCTTATGTGTCATTTGCATGCCTTTGTCAGTCAAAAATACTCGGGTAATCCGTGCGTCATCCTCACATGAATAGGTTTCAACCAGACCTTCGTCTTTTAAGCGGTAGACAATTTTAGTCGTGGTCGACATTTTAGAAACAACCATCTCTGACAAATCAGAAACACTGGCATGCGGTTTGGCTTTTAGTGCAAGAAGGATGCGGCGGCGGGAATTGTCAACACCATACTTTTTTAGTGCATGATCGACATTAACGACGTATTGAGCATGAACCTGAGTTACCCAATAATATGGAAAGTTTTCTAAATTAAATTCTTCCGTACACGGCAAAAATTTTGCATATTTCTTAGTCATGAAATGTTCCTTGTATTTATTTTTCTAGGGCCCGTTCATTTTATGAAAAAGTTTATGCATATTTCAACCTTTATTTTAAAAATGTTAAAGCGCTAACACTTTTTAGTTTTGCTTAACATCCCAAGGAGTTGATCAGTTCTGCATGTGAGCCTTATCTGGCGCGAAGATTGTTCTTTAAAATCGGATGAAAGGCGATAATATTTTGTATAAATTTAATTCCTCATTATGTATTTCGTGAGTAGAAATGTTTTCCAAGACTTTTTATTGTTCTTAAGCAGCCTGTCTGAATAGGTTTTAATGCAAATAATTGTATTTCAATAAATTAATCGATTTAAGAAATATAGGGTGATTGAGTGGTTTTAGTCAATATAGTAAATGATTATTTACAGCTATATTTTTAAGTGATTGTTCTTTCAATAAAAAAATAGTTTATGCTCTAATCTTTAAGTGACCTTAAAAGTAATGGTCTAATCAAACTAAATTCTGTTTATTTTTAATTCAATTCGAATAAATGATGTAGAAAAAATTAAAATTAATCAGTTTCAGCATCAATCAGTTGATCATAAAAGTCTCAATAAAATCATGATCATGTAATTTTTTTGTAAATTAATACATTACAAAATACTCAGTTTATGCATAATGGAATAGTCTTAAGTTGCATAGGTTAAATTTTAATGGATCCCTCGCCGTGCGTTGATCTTCCATCTCTATTTCTAGCTTACTCGAACGGGGTCATTCTCTAATGGAATTTTTATTAGATCCCGGAATCTGGGTAGGTTTAATTACTCTTATTATTCTTGAAATTGTTTTAGGTATTGATAACCTAGTCTTCATTGCCATTCTGGCTGAAAAACTTCCTCCTGAACAACGCGATAAAGCACGTGTTATTGGTTTGTCTCTCGCATTATTCATGCGTCTAGGCCTGTTATTTGCCATTGCCTGGTTGGTCACTTTGACACAACCATTGATTACTGTGTTTGACTGGACCTTCTCCGGTCGGGACCTGATCTTGTTATTTGGTGGCTTGTTCCTGGTGTATAAGGCCGTTACTGAGCTGCATGAAAAGATTGAAGGTAAACCTGAAGTCACAGTGTCTACCAATGTGGTATATGCAAGTTTCACTGCTGTTGTTGCACAGATTGTTGTTTTAGATGCTGTTTTCTCTTTAGATTCAGTGATTACCGCCATTGGTATGGTCGACAATATTTATGTCATGATGGCTGCCATGATTGTTGCAATGGGCGTGATGCTATTGGCATCGAAACCATTGACCAATTTTGTGAACCGTCATCCAACCGTGGTGATTCTGTGTTTAAGCTTCCTACTTTTGATTGGTATCAGTCTAATTGCAGAAGGTTTTGGTTTCCATATTCCTAAAGGCTATATCTATTCAGGTATTGGTGTTGCGATCATAATTGAAGCATTTAACCAGTTTGGTCAGCGTAATGCTGCTAAACATGAATCCAAGATTCCTTTGCGTCATCGTACGGCTGACTCGATCCTGAAGTTAATGGGTGGCAAGCTAGAGACGACCGACAGTCAAAATAATCAGGCACAAGAAACCTTTGCAGATGAAGAGCGCTATATGATTGGTGGGGTACTTACCCTTGCAGAGCGTTCAGTCGCTTCGATCATGACGCCGCGCGGTCAGATTTCATGGGTTGATCTGGAAGATAGCCCAGAACAGATCCGTGAAAAAATTCTATCTGTTCCACACAGTCTGTTCCCGGTATGTCGCGGTAGCCTAGATAAGGTGATTAGCGTAGTACGTGCCAAAGAATTATTGGATGTACTGGAAGAGCCGGAAGAATTAAAAGCACTGATTAAACGTCATCGCCCAATTTATATCTTTGAAAAAATGAAAGTTATTGACGCAATCAATACCTTGCGTACCTCTAAAGGTTCTTTGGTCTTGGTGAGTGATGAGTTTGGTAATGTGCAGGGTCTGATTTCACCGCTAGATGTGTTTGAAGCAATTGCCGGTGAATTCCCGGATGCTGATGAACAGCTAGATCTAGTTAAAATCGATGATACGCACTGGATTGCATCGGGCATGTTAGATCTTTATCAGCTTGAACTGGAACTTGGCATGATTGATCTGATTGATGAAGATGCCGGTTATATCAGTGTTGCGGGTTTGATTCTGGATAAAACCAACAGTACGGTTGACGTGGGCACCGAGTTAAATTATCAAGGTGTACAGTTCAAAGTCACTGAAATTGAAAGCAATCGTATCAAGTCGGTCAGCATTCATTACGCAGGTTAAACAGGTGTTTTAAACACGTTATTTATTCAAATCTTAAAAGTCAGTTGCTTTAGTGGCAGCTGGCTTTTTTAATGCATATTTGTAAAGCTGACTTATTGAAATCAAAGTTAGCTCATTGTTTGAACTGATTTTTATTAGTCTATTCATACTATTAGTCATGTTCCCGATTGAGCTGAATATCCTAGTATTGCACTGAAATTTTAAAGCCGAAAAAGTCAAATCAGCAATCAAAAATAAGCATGATCAGGCTTTAAATATTGATTTATGTAACCTGTTAATCAAAACTTAAAAGTCATATTTAAATACTGACAAAAAATTAAACTACAATTCACATGAACTAGATTTGCATGATGCAAACAGATCTTAAGTAAAATGGAAACCGTTTGTGTGGAAATCGCTAGATAAGTGGTATGAAGCCTACTCAGTTCAGAATAAAACGACTCAAAAAATGATCTCCGAAAGAGCTAGACAGAACATTTTTAAGGAGATCAATAGAGCAAATGAGCAGGATCAATCTAAAGAGGGGCGTTTATCTATTCAAGAGAATAAACATCCATGAAGTGATCCGTAAACTAAATGAATTCTGGCAGAATTTTAAAGTTGGCGTATTGTCGGATTGTTTCAGTATTGAGCTGATGGATTTCATCTAGAAAGGCGACATTAAAACTGCCTAACTGTTGTGCGCGTTCAAATGCCAATTGACCGGCAATTGCAAAATGTACATGCGCAGTTAATGCGGCAAGGGCTGGAGAGGTTACTGAGCTATATGCAGCGATCAATGCACCGAGTGCACATCCCATTGCCGTGATTCGGGGCTGTAAAGCAGAACCACCTGACACCTGTATTACAGGAAAGTCTTTTGAAATAATATAATCAGATTCACCGGAGATTGCGATACATTCACAATGATCCAGCAAACTTCGCGCCTGTAAATAAACATCCGCACTGTCTACTGTGCTGTCTACACCCTTGGACTCGATCTGCTTGCCAGCCAAAGCACCAATTTCAGAAGCATTGCCTCGTAAAATCGTAGGCTGGGAATGCATCAACTGATCTACGACGCCAGAACGCCAGCGCAGAACTGTTCCATAACCGACCGGATCAAGCACCCACGGTTTTTGCAATTGATGTGCAGTTTTCGCAGCAAGCTGCATCGCCTGAACCTGCTCTGTCGTCGGTGTACCCAGATTCAGACTGATTGCTGCTGCAATCTTGGCAAAACTTTCAGCTTCAAACGGATTGTCGATCATGGCCGGAGAAGCATGCGCAGCCAGTACAATATTGGCGACATAGTTGCTGGCCACCGTATTGGTCATGATATGCACCAGGGGCTGCTGTTGCTGAAGTTTCAACCAGGCCTCACAGATCTGATCCAGAAGCGTTTGCTGTAGTGCTTGCGTAGAAGTCGTCATAATGGTCATTTAGAATAAGAGAAAGATTCGTTGTATTCGGTCAGCGGGTAAAATAATGGTCTTGATGCTTGCAGCTACGACAGAACAGGCTGACATAGTCACTGGCATCATAATCCACCGACAGTTCCTGTGAGCCGCAATGCATACAACGTTTTTGGGAATAGAATTTCAGGCGAGGTTCGATCTTGTGCCACGAACGCCACACCGGCTGAAAGAAGATATTTTCATCATAGCCCAAAAACCGATAAAACAGGATTTCGCTCATCTTGCTGAATGCCAGTTGCGGTGGACGCGGCAGGGTAGAGGTTTCCCATTTTTCTGTAACTGAACGTTCGCGGTACTGCTGCAAGGTTTTTTTCAGCAGATTGGTATTAATAAAGTTTTCATTGCGGGGCTTGAGGGCTTTTTGTTTATATAGATATTCCAGCCCGGTCTGCACCAGATAATAAATCTGACCCACAGCCAGTACATCCAAAAGACGATAGCAAAAGGTCTGAAAGCTCTGATTTCCGGCAATTTGCACATTCCAGCTACGGCAATAGAATTGGGCAAACTGAATGATTTCTTCATATAGCAGGCAATAGAGTGCATCTTTGACTTCATCTGCACTTTTAAAGGGCACACCTTGGCTCAGGTTTTGATAAAACCAGTTGCGCAGCTGCTGGGTGATACTGAACAGGGTCGGTTCAGAATAACCATCCAGTCGCACATTAATATAATAATGCTGATTTTCCTGCTGGAGATCTTTGGGAATCAGAACCTGATCCCGGATCAGGCTTTTCACCAGACCATGTTGGAACAGATAATTGGGACTGATGGAATAATATCGAATTTGATGCCAGTCAATATATTCACGGTGTTGGCTATATTCCTGCACCTGTTCATCCAGAATCGCAAGTAAAAACAGTTTATTGATAAAACTGAGCTGATTCAGCTCAAGAACCGGCCGATCCTGCTTTTTATGATATTGACGGTTTTCCTGTAAACGGACTTCCTTGAGCATGCGTTTACGCTGCGCCAGACATTGTTCGCAATAACAATTGTGCTTTTGATCGGAGTAAAGCTGATGCTGGCAATGGCTGCATTCATGATAGCTCAGCTCCTGATCATATTGTTCTGCCTCAATCCAATACATCGATGCCTTACACAATGGGCAGTGAGTACTTTCATCAAGCTGTTTTTGCAGAACACTGAATACCATGGTCGCGAGCAACTCTAGAATGGAAGGGCATTTGATTATACACGGCTGATGAGATGCAAACGTAGTGGACTGGTGCAATTTTTCTAAATCAAAATTAGTCACCCAAACAAGAGAAGAGCTACCGAAGTAGCTCTGATTTTAAAAACATGAAATGACGTTTTTTAAACCGGGCAGGGTAATGTGTCGTCCTCCTCGCCGCGGTGTTTGGCATGAATTAAGGCCTGAACCTTTTTAGAGGGCACTTTTTTGGCACCGAGTGCATCGTAGGTGTTGAGAATGGCAGTCACTTCATGGGCCTGAAGCGGAATGCCTTCACAGCTCATCAACAGGGCAATCACTTTATGGTCAATATTGGCCTGATCCAGGGTCTGCAAAGTTTTGATATTTTCGATCCGTACAACATGCTGTTTTAAATACATGGCTCACCTCATCATCGTTATCATTATTCTTTCATTGGAAGTGTGGAAAAACACGGTTTAACTGTAGCAAGAAGTGTGCTCATTTATTAATCAGAATTTATTCGGTACTCAGCAAATAAAATTATATATTTTTAAATCAGTTATTTATGAAAATGTCAGAAATTATGATCCTGACTATTTTTATGGCACAGATATTTCTTATGTAGAGTCGAGTGCTGCTCAATTAGGCAGAATGCATTGAAAGTGGTGCATGAAATGCCCATATTAGATCTAACAATACAAATGCACAGACAGCGTTTAAAACTTGGCGTATGATTTTGACATGAACAATGTCGAACACGATAAAAGATTAGGACAGGACATGAATATTGCGGCAAACCCGGTGATCGAAGCGGATCAAACCATTTATTTAAAAGACTATCAAAAACCTTCCTTTATTGTTGATTCCATCGACCTGAATATTCAAGTCTATAGTGACCACAGTCTGGTCAGCAGCAAGCTGGAGATGCAGCGCCAAACTGCTGGCGATCTGGTTCTGCTTGGCCGCGATCTAGAGCTGCAATCGATTAAGTTAAATGGTCAAACCCTGAATGCCAGTGACTACCACTTGGATGCTGAACAGCTGGTCATTGCCAATGCACCTGATCAAGTGTTGCTTGAAATTGTGGTTAAAATCCACCCTGAAAGTAATACGATGCTGGAAGGTTTATATCAGGCCAGTTCAGATCTGTTTGTGACCCAAAATGAACCAGAAGGGTTCCGTAAAATTACTTTCTATCCAGACCGTCCTGATGTGTTGTCGGTCTTTACGACGCGTGTCGAAGCAGATAAGAAATATCCGGTTTTGCTTGCAAATGGTAACCTGCTGGAAACAGGTGAAGTCGATGCCAATCGTCATTATGCCATCTGGCAGGATCCGACCAAGAAACCGAGCTATTTGTTCGCCTGTGTCATTGGTGATTTGGCAGTGATGAAAGATTCTTATGTCACATCGGAAGGCCGCAATGTAGCTCTGGAAATCTATGCAGAAGAAAAAGATATTCCAAAATGCAAAATCGCCATGGAAGCGCTCAAACATTCCATGCGCTGGGATGAGGAGCATTATGGTCTGCCTTATGATCTGGATAACTACATGATCGTGGCGACCAGTGCATTCAACATGGGTGCCATGGAAAATAAAGGTCTGAATATCTTCAATACTTCATGCGTGCTGGCCGATGAAGAGTACACCACTGATGCCGCAATCATGCGAGTGCAGTCAGTCATTGCACATGAATATTTCCATAACTGGACTGGTAACCGGATTACCTGTCGTGACTGGTTCCAGTTATGTTTGAAAGAAGGCTTGACTGTATTCCGTGACCAGTCTTTCTCGGAAGATTTACAGTCGGCTGCGGTACAACGTATTGATGATGTATCAGTTCTCAAAGCGCATCAGTTCCCGGAAGATTCAGGGCCGCTGTCGCATCCACCGCGTCCGGATCATTTTGTAGAAATTAACAACTTCTATACTGCCACTGTTTATGAAAAAGGTGCGGAAATTAACCGCATGATGGCGACCTTGCTTGGCAAGGAAAAATTCCGTCAGGGAACCGATGAATATTTCCGCCGTCATGATGGTCAGGCGGTAACAGTTGAGGATTGGGTGGCCGCGCTTACAGCAGGTTCAGGTGTGGATCTTTCAAACTTCCTGACCTGGTACAATCAGCCGGGTACACCTAAACTTCAAGCAAAAGCTGAATATGATGTAGAGACACAAATCTATCGCCTCAGCTTTAAGCAAAGCCTGAAAACCCATGCTAAATATCCAAATCTGAAAGCCGTACCCATTCCAGTGGCTTTGGCATTGTTTGATGCTGAAACCGGTGAGCAGCTAACGCTGAACTCTGAGGCACTCTTTGAAAATGGCGTCAAAGATGGTGTGTATCTGTTTGATCAGGATGAAGCCACGATTGAATTTAGCGGTGTGACAGCAAAACCGGTGGTGTCCTTGCTGCGTAATTTCTCTGCACCAGTGAATCTGGACTTTGACTATTCAGAAAAAGAACTGGCTTTCCTGTTGCAATACGAGACCAATGGTTTTAACCAGTGGCAAGCAACTCAGACCTTACTCGAGCGTATCTTGCTGGATGACCAGCCTGCAGAAATTTATATCGAGGCTATGCTCAATACCTTGCCGGATGTGATTGAGAAAGATCCGCTGTTGGCATCACGTCTGTTTGATGTACCGTCGGAAAGTTATTTAGGTAGCCGTATTGATCAGGATTATAATCCGGTCATGATTCAGGAAAAGCGTGAGGCTTTGCTGCATACCTTGGCACGTGCTTTTGGAGAAACAGCGAAAGAAACTTATCTTAATCTGGATCCTGATCTGCAATCTGAATTCTCGCAAGCAATGGGCGTGCGCGCCTTAAGAAACATCATGCTGACGATGATGGCTCGTCAGGGAGATGCATCTGCCTTTGACTTGGCCTATGAGCAGTATCATACAGGCAATATGTCTGAACGTTTGGGTGCGCTGAAAGTCTTGGTCTGGAATGATGCACCACAAGCAGAAGAAGCTTTGGCAGATTTCTATAGCCGCTTTGAAGATGAAGCCTTGTCTTTAGACCAATGGTTTATGGTTCAGGCAGCACATCCAAAAGCAACGGATGCAACGATTGCGTATCTGACCCAGCATCCGGATTATGATTTGGCGGTGCCTAACCGTATCCGTGCAGTGAGCGGGGGGCTGAATGCTAATCCGGTCAATACCTGGAGCTTTGGCGTGCAGCATTTTATTGGACTGGCAAAATATCTGGACGAGAAAAATCCGATCGTGGGCTCACGTTTGCTACAGGTATTGTCACGCTGGTATACCTTGGCAGAACCGCAACGCAGTGAAGTGAAAGCACAGCTTGAAACCTTAAAGCCACTGGTTAAATCTAAAAATGTGTCTGAGACACTCAATAGTATGCTCAGCGTATAACATCAATATTCATAAAAAACCGGATCGACCTGATCCGGTTTTTTATTTCCTGTTTATTTCAAACGCTGGCTTTAAATACAGTTGAATTTCTCTAAAGGCTTAGGTAAGTACTAAAGGGTGTTACAGTATGATTATACGGAAAAGAGTATTTGTTTATTAAGCTGTAAGCTAGGTAAAGGGATCTACAGATTCGCTTACTAGAGGTTGTCCAAGATATGTTAGTGAAAATTGAAGATGGTTTTTATTTAAATAGCCAGCATATTATTGCCGTACATGTCAGCAAGAATCCTGAAAATGGCTTACTTGAAATCTCTATTCAATACACGCCACATTCCATTCAGCAGGTCGGAGAATACAAAAAAGTATTTCAAAGCCAGCTTGATGCTGAAATTTTCTTAAGTGAGTTAAATCAAAAACTTCGCTAAAAGCCTGCATCATACAGGCTTTGATCAAGCATCTTATTGTCTGACGATGAGGACTGGAATAGAGGAAAGTGCCAGAACATTCTGAGCGACACTGCCCAGCATAAGTTTTTGCAGACCTTTACGACCATGTGAACCCATAATGATCATATCGGTCGGGGATTCATTTGCAGCCTGCATAATGCCTTCTGACGGTGCCATGCCATGCAGGATTTTTGTCGTCACCTGGATGCCATCACGAACAAAGTTCAGTTTCAGTTCATTTAAACGATCAAGTGCATTTTGTTCTGCATGCATAAAGTAATCTGTGACTGCTGGAGCAACTTTGTAAAAATCTACGCCCTTAAAGGGATCTACCGCAATCACACTGAGTAAAGTGACATGGCTATGAAATACTTTGGCCAGTTCCAGGGCGTGATCTGCGGCAGCATAGGAAATCGAGGACTCATCGAGTGCTACGAGAAGATGATCATAGTTATTCATGGTGCTTCCTCATATTTATTATTGCAGTAAGCGGGGGGGGTTGAGCGAGTAAATCTCCACAGCATGTTTTGCTAGAGGTTCAAATGTAAAGTAGCAAGTACTGCGCATCTTGAAGATGCGCAGCGTCAGGATTATTTTTTCACGATCAGTACGGGAATTTCACTCGCACCCAATACATCTTGTGCAAAGCTGCCCAGAATCATTTTCTGGAAGCCTTTACGGCCATGAGAACCCATAACAATCAGGTCTGCTTTCACTTCACCCGCGGTTTCAGCAATATGCTCTGCATTGACTAAACCTGTGACAATGCGGGATTGCGCTTCAATACCTTCACCGGCTGCGATGGCAGTGGCTTCTTTCAAGGCCTTTTTGGCATTGGCATGTGCTTCGATAAAATATTCCTTCATGATGGAGGAGCTATAATAGAAATCAGCCTCGGTAAAAGGATCTTCTGCGATCAGGCTGATCAGGGAAAGCTGACTACCGAATGCCTTGGCAATTTTGGCAGCATGTTGTACTGCAGAAAAGGAAATTTCTGAACCGTCCACTGGGACTAAAATATGTTGATAAGCCATGGCTTTTCTCCGCAGGTTGTCTGATTTTTAGGCTTGGTTTATTGATAGCACAGTGCTGTGGCGGGTGCAATTGCAAAAAAGCGGTAAAATTGAAAAAACTCATTAAATTACAAATATTTTTCATGTAAAAGTGATGAAAAAAACAGAGTAAAAAACTCGGAATTGCAGTTTTAGTGATCAAAAATAAGAGGATGAATAGTCCTTGTTTGCAGCAGGATAGTTTAAACTGCCGTAGCCTGTTTTTAGATCATGTATAGGGGACTGTTTTGAGGTTTTTTGCCATTCATCTTTTGCTCATAAGTTCAGTTATTCTTTCCGGCTGTCAGACCGCACAGAACAGTAAAGTCATTGCCGGTGCTTTTAACCTGACCACAGGCTTGCAGCAAAAAGTGATGGATCGTTATGCACCTAGTGCGGTTATCGTGCAGCAGAATATTGCCTATGCGCCGCAACAGAAATTATCTCTGGATCTGTATCAGCCGCAGAATATTGCCAGTATTGGCCCACGACCGACCATTGTCTGGATTCATGGCGGCGGCTGGATTTCAGGTTCTAAAGAACATGCACGGGGTTATTTCAAGCTGCTGGCGGCACAGGGCTATAACGTGGTATCCGTGCAATATCAGTTTGCGCCACAAGTGACCTATCCAAGCCAGTTACACCAGATCAATCAGGCACTTGAATTTCTCGATACCTATGCAGACACCTACCAAATCGATGCCCAGAACTTATATCTGGCCGGAGATTCTGCCGGGGCGAATATGGCCAGCCATTACGCCGCGCTTTTGACCAATCCTGTATTTGCCGACCAATCCGGTATTCAGCCTCATCTGCAACCTACGCAGCTTAAAGGTTTAATCTTGCATTGTGGAATTTATGACTTGGAAGCATTTGCCAGCACAGCACCTGAAGAAATGAAAATTATCGAATGGGGTGTCTTTAACCTGATTCAGGCTTATACCGGCGAGCGTAAACATGATGCCGAGTTTTTAAAGCAGATTTCTCCGATTCAGTATATTACGCCGTCTTATCCGCCAGTGTTCATCAGTGGCGGGAACAAGGATTTTCTGACCGATACTCAGTCCCTACCATTTGTAAAAGCTTTGAAGGAACAGCAGGTTCCTGTGACTGAAATATTTTATCCAGAGTCTAAAACCTGGCTCATTCATGAATATCAGTTTTTTATGGGCAAAAAGGAAAGTCAGCAAACCTTTGTCAAAACCCTGGATTTTTTACATCAGCTTTCACCTTGAAGAGAAAATTGTGAAAAATAAATCTTTCAAGATTGATCATGTCAGATCGTCCCGACAGCAATCATTGAAAAATTGTTTGGAGTTTAAAAAATGAATCCTGTCTCATGGGCATATTTGTTGTTGGCGTTGGCTATTATTGCCGAAGTGACTGGATCAACATTTCTGGTGAAGTCAGAAGGCTTTACCCGATTATGGCCATCTCTGGCTGTAGTCATTTTATTCTGTATTGCGTTTTATTTGCTGTCTCAGGTCATTAAAGTCATTCCTTTAGGCATTGCCTATGCGATCTGGGCGGGAGTAGGCATCGTTCTTACGGCAATCGTAGGCTATGTAATCTTTAAGCAGGCGCTGGATGTGCCCGCTTTTATCGGGATTGCACTGATCATTTCCGGTGTGGTGGTGATTAACCTGTTTTCCCAAACTGCTGGGCATTAAAAAGGCAGCAAAAGTAATTGCCTCATTTCTACAATAAGCTTACGCCACTTGCGGTTTAAGCTTAAACAGCAAATAAACCGTCAAACCAAGTAGCAGTCCCCAGAAAGCTGAACCAATACCGAAAAACTGAATATTAGAGGCACTAAACAGGAATGTCATCAGTGCCGCTTCACGGTCGTGACTGTCCTGAAAAGCCAGCGCAATATTGTGGCCAATGGTGCCAAACAGGGCAATGCCTGCCAAGACTGTAATCAGAATCCCTGGAAAAGCCATCAGTACACTGGTCAAGGTCGCAGCAAAAAAACCCATCAGAATATAAAACAGGCCGCAGCTCATCCCTGCAATATAACGTTTGGCCGGATCAGGATGCGCTTGGGCATCCAGACTGACTGCCGCACTGATTGCGGCAAGATTGACACTGAAACAGCCAAAGGGCGCCAGCATAGTCTGTGTAATACCCGTCCAGCCTAGAATAGAATTTACTTTCGGCGGATAACCATAACTTTTGATGACGGCCAAGCCAGGCAGGTATTGCGATGCCAGATTAATCACCATTAAAGGTAAGGCCAGTCCTAAAACAGCTTGCAGGCTAAATTCAGGTGTAATCCATACCGGCTGGGCAATACTCCAGTTCAGCTGCGGAATAGTAAAATTAATAAAGAACGGACAGAGGGCAATAGCCATTAACACGGTAATCACGATGCTATAGCGCGTACTCAGTTTTTTGGAAACCAGATAAATCGCCAGTACACAAAGCACGAATTCCCAGGACTGTTGCAGACTGCCAAAGACCGAGATGCCAAATTTTAATAAAACACCTGCCAGCATGGCACTGGTCAAACTTTGTGGAATAAACTGGAAAATTCGCTCGAAAATTCCAAAAAATCCCAGACAGGCAATCAGGATGCCAGAAATCAGAAAAGCGCCAATTGCTTCACCCAGACTATAGTGACCGGCAGAAGCAATGACCAGTGCCAGACCGGCAGTCGACCAGGCGGTTGAAATCGGATAACGATATTTCCAGGAAAGCAAAAATCCAGAAACTCCAATACCTATACCCAGTGCCCATAACCAGGAGCTAATTTGTGCCTGATTAGCACCTAGGCTTTGCGCAGCTTCAATGACCAGTACGGCGGAAACACTAATACCAATCATGCAGGTAATAAAACCGGCCATGACGGCAGGAAAGGAGAAATCTTGTAAAAGTTTTGGCATCATCCATGACACTATTTTTAAATGCGTTTAAATCATACGCTTTTCACGTATCAACACAATGTTTTTAACAATTTTATCCAAAGGTCTACTGGTTTGAAGCCGATCATTGCTAGAAAGTTGAAGTCGCCAGTTTAAGGCCAAAACCGCAAAACAGGATCCCGACCGCTGCGACACAGCTGGCAGTCACTTTATAATTTTGGTTGAAATAGGACGCCAGTTTTACACCAGAAAAAATCAGGATCGACAGATAGGTCATACTGATCAATTGCAAGATTACAGCCAGAAGCGTGAATGTCAGGGCTGGATAAGGATAGGCAGGATCGACAAACTGCACAAAAAAAGACAGATAAAACAGAATCGCTTTGGGATTTAAAATACTGATTGTGAGCGCTGTACGAAAGGGCTGAACAGATTCTACCGTATCTGGAGTCGTCTTTTTAATCTGGACGCGTTGTGATGACTTTTCCGGAAAGAAAGTCTGGTAGGCCGCAATGATTAGCTTGATACCCAAGTAACTGAGATAGATCGCTCCAATAACTTTCAGTGCAATAAACAGTACCGGAAAGGCATGCAGTAAAGAAGCTGCTCCCAATGCTGTACATATAATCAGGATCAGATCGCCCGTATAAACCCCCAAGGCACCCATATATCCCGTCTTAATCCCAAAGCGCGAAGCAATCGACATGACATACAGGGAATTCGGCCCGGGCAGTAGCACAATCAACGTGGTTCCAATGATAAAGGTCGTTAGATCTGTGATACCAAACACGAAAAACTCGCATGAACAAAAAAGCCGATGCGGCATTATAGCAACATCGGCTTGGAGAAATTTGCTAAATTTTCTTTAAATCTCAGTGGTACTCAGGAAAGTTTCACGTAATAAAGCAGCCAGTTGCTCACGGGCTTTAATGAAACCGTCAATGCCGCCTTGCAATAATTCACTGGCCATCGGATTCTGTTTCAGTTGTGCTTCAAAATCGGCAGGGCTGATTGGGCTGAGTTCACCTTGAACTTTAATATCTTTGGCTGAGAGTTGGGCCTGCACTTCACGCTGATCATTTTCCAGTTCGGCCAGCAGGTTTGGTGCTACCGTGAGCAGGTCACAGCCGCTCAAGCCTAGAACCTGATCAATACTGCGGAAGCTGGCACCCATGATTTCAGTCTGAATACCATGCGCTTTATAAAATTCATAAATACGCTTAACCGAAAGTACACCCGGATCTTTTTCAATCGGGTAAGACTCAACGCCTTCAGCTTTTTTGTACCAGTCCAGAATACGGCCGACAAAAGGCGAGATTAATGTTACTTTGGCATCAGCACAGGCATGGGCCTGATGCTGACCAAACAATAAAGTCAGATTGGTATGAATGCCTTGTTCTTCCAGTGCTTTCGCTGCCTGAATGCCTTCCCAGGTAGACGCGATCTTGATCAGAATGCGGTCTGAGTCAATTCCATATTGCGCATAAAGTGCCAGTAACTCTTTGGCTTTGGCAATGGTAGCTTCAGTATTAAAGGACAGCGAAGCATCGACTTCCGTTGAAACACGACCTTCAATCAGTTTTAAGATTTCTACACCGAATTTGACCGTCAAAATATCAATGGTACGTTCAATCAGGGCGTCATCTGTATAGCCTTCTTGCTGGGCTTGCTGAAAAGCAGCTTCAATCAAGGCCTGATTTTCAGGTTGTTTCGCTGCTGCAGTAATCAGCGATGGATTGGTGGTTGCATCAAGCGGACGAAATTTTTCAATGGCACTCAAATCACTGCTGTCTGCCACAATGGTCGTCAAGTTTTTTAATTGGTTTAATGCAGTTAATGTCATTACGATCTAGTTCTATGGTTATTGCTTATGCTTTCTTATATATCATAAATGGCCGGTTTACCAAGTAGACTGTCGTTGAATTTCTGTGATTAATGCCCGGTTTTACGTTGTTTGCGCAAGTGATTAATCAAAAAATGAGCAGCTGTGCCTAATCGGGTTTCTCTGCTCCAGACCAGATCAACAAAATATTCAAACTTTGGGGTGAAATCGAGCAGGTTGAGAACCTGTAACTGATCTTGCAAATGTGGCTGCTCATTCAGCATTTCGAGTGGCAGAACCCCCCAGCCCAGTCCTTGCTGAATCATGCTGCAAGCCGAGTGATGGTTGTCGGTGCGCCAGTAATTTCGTGAAAAGAGTAGTTCCGGCTTGATGGTGCGATCCCGACTGGCCACCACAATCTGCCTGTTTTGCAAAATCTGTTCATAACTGACTTGATCGAATTGACTTAGGGGATGCTGTTTGGCGATTACAGCGACCAGTACCTCACGTTTCAATTCCACAAACTGTTCCCGTGTTTCCAGTTGTTCGCGTTCAAACATCAGGGCCAGCTGCGCTGAACCTTCGAACAGCATACGATGTGCATCTTCCTGAGGTGCACTAAATACATTGACTTGCAGTGCAGGAAATTCCTGTTCCAGTAACACGATATAATCGGTCCAACGCGTATGCAGTAATTCTGAAACCACCACAATATTCAGTTCAGATTCCAGGCCTGAACTTAGGGCTTGAGCATGCTGTTTCCACTGATTCATTTCGACCAGAAGTTGCTGGGTTTTTTCATACAATACCTGCGCCTGTGCGGTCGGTTTTGGTTCACGACCTATACGCTGAAACAGTTCTAGATTCAGGTCAATTTCCAGATTGGCAATGGCCATGCTGACTGCGGAAGGTACTTTACCTAGTTGACGGGCAGCCGCAGAGAAAGAACCGGTTTCCATCACAGTTTTAAACATCAGTAGCTGTTCTTGATTAACATTCATATCTTTAATCTTTCATTTTTATTGATAGATTCTAACTCGAATAATCAGATTTAAAGAAATAAAATTCTTGCATCATGTAATGAATTGAGCTGATTTAATATGTTAATTTCCAAAAGAAGACTAATTCATGCTGCCTTATATGAAGGCATTTTACTGGTCGTGATTGCTGTCCTTTTAAGTACACTGATGCATATGCCCCTTGAGGTAACAGGTGCGCTCGGGATTGCTATGGCTGTGACTTCAGTATTTTGGAATATGCTGTTTAATCACTATTTTGAAAAGTTTGAAGCTAAACATCGTTTAAAAAGAAGCGTTAAAGTGCGGATTGCTCATGCAATTGGCTTTGAAGGCGGTTTGATGCTGGCGACCATTCCGATGGTGGCTTATGCCTTACACATGAGTCTGGCTCAGGCCTTTCTGCTAGACTTAGCTCTAACCCTTTGTATTCTCGTATATACCTTTATCTTTCAGTGGATTTATGATCATCTAGAAGCCAGACTAGGGCTCCAGCCGGATTATCGGAAATTCTCATCATAAAATATGCCATAAAAAATACCACACAGTTTAGACTCCCTTTTCAGAATGCGAAAGGTGAAATATTCAGCGATGAGGACTTGATCAAGTCCTCATTTTTTATGCTCGAACCCAACTGAAAATTAAGATATAAGACATTGATTTTTTATTTTAATTTTAAAATTTATTGGGGAATTCAATGCTATTTAGACGAGTGACCTTGTCAGTGTCCATCGTGTTGCTGATGTCTGGTTGTGGGGGTGGAGGAAGCGATAGCAGTACCTCACAGCCAACAGGGCCAGATTCAATGACATCACCCAGTACGGGAGAGCAACTGAGCAAAATTGCGGAATTTAAGGTTCTGGATGTAGGTTCAGAATTAACAGCAGGGAATTTTGGTCTGAAAACCTGGAATCCCACCGCCATGGTGGTGAATGGCGATGTGCTTTATATTGCCAATAGTCAGGCCGAATCGAATATTTTACGTTATGACTTAAAACAAAAACGTGCACTCAGTGCGATTGATCCTACGAAAATTTCGGGTCTGGCCAAAAAATGGGATAGCCTGAATGATCTGGAAATTCAAGCAGGGCGTTTGTATGTGGCCAATTATGGCTCGAACCGAATTGATGTTTTAGATATTAATAGCGAGCAACCGAACTTCATTATGGCACTCGGCACAGGTGTATGGTGGGGCGATGCGCTTAATTACGCGCTGGTACATAGCAATGCGGTGACTGCTGACGACCGTTATGTGTATGTGCCTGATATTGAAGGCCGCATTAATGTGTGGCGTCAAAGTGATGTAACGGCGCAAAACCATTTAAAAGCGCGGAAATTTGCACGGCTCAGCTTGCCGGGCTGTGCGCGCAACTGTAATGCACGCATGGAAGTCATAGGTGATTATCTGTATACCAGCCTGCCGGATGGTATGACCTATGTCCACGATATCAATCAGATTCAGGAAAATGAAAATAATATTGCGCCCATTTTAACAGAAACCAATTTGTCGGCAGTCATGCATCGCCATAATGATGGCTTGGTTTATGTGTCACGGAATGATGGCACTGTAGAAAGCTACCGGGAAAAATCTTTTAACTTGGAGTCTATCTTACCCAATAAAAGTGTGGATACCTTCCGAGACTGTATTTTAAAAGGGCAAAACCAGAGCAGCCGAATAGCTAAAGCCAGCGATCTTTATATTTATGGTCAGAATCTATTACACATGGCCAATCAGAAAATTTATATTCTGCCAATGCTGACCCTGCAACAGAATAAATCCACCCAGCTAAACCAAGCTATGATTTTAACCGAATCTAAAGCACGCGAGAGAAGCCGTGTCTTGCAGGATGGTGAATCATGGGAAACCTTGACCAATAGCAGCCAGCGTCATGTCTATATGGACCATATTTTATCGGCAACCCTAAATGGCAATCGCCTGCATTTGCAAAGCTACAGTGCTGTGCCTGTACGTGATTTGCAGATTCGTGCCAAGATTAAAAACTCAGAAGACTGGGTGATTTTGGCAAAGCTGGATCAGTTGACGCCATTTTCGAATGCCAGCTTTGATCTCAAACTGACCGATCAATCCCGTTTCCCGTTGCTCGATGGCACAGGCTCGATCCAGCTAGCAGGTCTGAGTCAGACCACGCAAAATCCAAGCAATATTTTTGATCTGAAAATTAACTCTGAGACCGATGAGCACGTCAAAAAGCTGAACCAGATTAAAGCCAAATGGAAAATTTATTTTGGTACCTATGATGAACCGAATAAATGGTGTCGTATTACGCCGGTCTATGCCCGGGAATGGGTCATGATGATGACCAATCTGGCCTATATGCTCAGTACTCCAGAATTTGAAACCTTATGGTTTAACCATAAAGCGGTCATGGGACACGATTTTTTTGGCAATGATGGTCAGGTAGAAGGGCCGAATGGTTTCTTTCAGCCAGAAGATTATGTCCGGATCTATCGGGAAATTCTTAACCGCAATGAAATTAATCTTGGCATTACCAATATGGGTGGTGGTTTAGGTGGTGGAGCAGTATTAGGAGTAGATACTTGGTTATTCTATGGCCATTACAGATTATCTGGTTATCGAATTATTGCACATGAATTTGGTCATCATTGGGGCGGGCATAATAGTGCCTGGGCCATGTCGAATTATGGCTTTGAAGCTATCGTCGATTGGTTAAACTTCTATTTCCAGCGCCGTCCAGGCTCAATTCCTTATATGGATCCAAATGTAAATGCTTTTCATTTGACGCCGGACAATGCACTTTGTCAGGGTGTGAACCAGAATATGGTGAAAGGCGTGGCATCGACTGCACCGTGGAATAAAGTGGATGAATACTTCAAAAATAACCCACTGCCAAATCAATAAGTCATAAAAAAGCCCCTCATTTGAGGGGCTTTTTAATTAGATCGGTCAACGGATTATTTTTCAATAATCGCCGTTACACCTTGACCACCGGCTGCACAGATCGATACCAGTACGCGACCTGAACCTTTCTGGTTAATCAGTTTTGCTGCTGTCGCAATGATACGACCGCCAGTTGCTGCAAACGGGTGACCGGCAGCAAGTGAAGAGCCTTTTACGTTCAATTTTGCACGGTCAATTGAACCCAGTGGAGCGTCCAGACCTAAACGCTCTTTACAGAATTTCGGATCTTCCCAAGCTTTCAGCGTAGACAATACTTGAGATGCAAAAGCTTCATGAATTTCGTAATAGTCAAAGTCTTGCAGTTTCAGACCTGCACGCTCCAGCATACGCGGCACGGCATAAGCAGGCGCCATCAACAGGCCTTCTTTTTTCTCTACAAAGTCAACTGCAGCAGTTTCCTGGAAAGTCAGGTAAGCCAACACTTCATGGCCATTTGCCTTGGCCCATTCCTCAGAAGCCAATAGCACACAAGAAGCACCATCTGTCAGCGGTGTAGAGTTACCTGCTGTCATGGTGCGCGCATCGCCCTTACCAAAGGCCGGTTTTAATTTCGCCAGTTTTTCAACACTTGAGTCTGCACGCAGGTTATTGTCACGCTTAAGACCCAGGAATGGTGTGATCAGGTCATCAAAGAAACCTTCTTCATACGCTGCAGCCATTTTCTGGTGTGAAGATGCTGCCAGTTCGTCCTGTGCTTCACGGGAAATTCCCCATTCCAGTGTGGTAATCGCCTGATGATCACCCATAGACAGACCTGTACGTGGCTCGCCATTTTTTGGTGCATCCATCAGGTCTTTCACATTGATCTTGGTCAATGCTTTTAGACGGTCTTTTGCAGTTTTTGCAATGTTTAGCTCAAGCAGTGCTTTACGTAAACCATCACCAAAAGCAATCGGTGCATCAGAAGTCGTATCTACACCACCTGCAATGCCTACTTCGATTTGACCTAAAGCAATCTTGTTGGCAACAAGAAATGCTGCTTGCAAACCGGTACCACATGCCTGCTGGATGTCATAAGCAGGCGTTTCAGGTGCAAGCGCAGTGTTTAATACGCATTCACGAGTCATATTGAAGTCACGGCTGTGTTTCAGTACTGCACCCGCAACCACTTCACCTAAGCGTTGACCTTGCAGATTAAAGCGTTCAACCAGGCCGTTCAGGGTTGCTGTAAACATGTCAGTATTGGATGCCGTAAAGTAAGCACCATTAGAACGTGAAAATGGAATGCGGTTACCACCGATAATCGCAACGCGGCGAACTGTATTTTGGCTCATGTTTGGTTCCTGTAGAACAGAAGTCTGTGTTGTAGAGGTTGAATCTTTTTCAGATGAAGTCATATTTTTGGCACGGGCAGGTGTGCTGCGTGTACGCGTGGTTTTAGTCGGACTTTTTTCTGTCCCAGTGGCTGTGTCAGTATTTTTAGTGCTACGCTTGGTACGCGTTGATGGTTTTGACACAGTTTCTGTCGCAGAGTTCTCGACTGCTGGATTTTCTTGAGTTGTTTTGCTCATAAGGCTTTACCAGGCAAATAGATCGTCTTCTTGGCGCTTACATTAGCATAGAAGAGGATAGGCTGTATTGACTACAATGACATTACAGACTGCGCTCAGGTCAAGTCATCTGCCTATTATCTCAAGTATGATTGGGCGGAATCTGGCGGATCTATTGAAATATATGTGTCTGGCATCATATTGAAGTTTAAGGATAACTTTAGATCAACCAAAAATTAATTTGTATGAGAGATAATAAACATGACTGATCAGTACCAAACTTTTGCAAAATCTCCTATTGGTAAATTTGTCATTAAAAATTTGGGTCTGCCATCCCCAACTTCTTTAGACCGTTTTGAGTCTGCTACGCCAGTGGTAAAAGGCGCAGTATTATTGGGTGCAGCACCAGCAAGTCCATTGACGGGTGCTATTGCTCAGGTTCTGGCAAATATTTATGCCAACAGCTATGCAGGTAATAATGCTGAGTTGCAACAGGCGGCTGCAGCATCCGGGCTGAATCTGGGTGCATTTAACCCGGGCGATAAAGAATCAAAATTCAAGGTCGTTATTTTTGATGCTTCAGGGATCGAAAATTCAGAACAGTTAAAATCACTTTATGATTTCTTTAACCCGATTGCGCGTCAGATCCAGAGTTCTGGTCGTGTAGTGATTGTCGGTACTACACCTGAAACCGCAAAATCAGTAAGCCAGGCGATTGCTCAACGTGTACTGGAAGGTTTTGTGAAATCAGTGGCTAAAGAATTCAAGAAAGGTATCGCAGCAAACCTGATCTATGTTGATGCAGGTGCTGAAGCGAATCTTGAGTCTGCATTACGTTTTGCGGTTTCTCCTCGTTCTGCCTATGTTTCTGGTCAGGTGATCCGTGTTTCACCAGCTGAAAAAGTAGACGTAGACTGGACCAAGCCATTAGCGGGTAAAACTGCGGTTGTGACAGGCGCAAGCCGTGGTATTGGTGAAGCGATTGCCCATGTATTGGCCCGTGATGGTGCACATGTCATCTGTCTGGATGTTCTACAACAGCAGGCTGACCTTGATCGTGTAGCTAGTGAGATCGGCGGTTCTACCTTGGCTATTGACATTACAGCTGCAGATGCAGGTGAAAAGATCAAGGCAGCGGCAGTTGAGCATGGTGGTCTGGATATTATTGTACATAATGCCGGAATTACCCGTGACAAGACCTTGGCCAATATGAAGCCTGAGCTGTGGGATCTGGTGATTAATATCAACTTGTCTGCAATAGAACGCGTGAATGATTATTTAATTTCCCACGATGGTCTAAATGCCAATGGCCGTATTATCTGTGTATCCTCAATTTCAGGGATTGCAGGTAACCTGGGTCAAACCAACTATGCAGCCTCTAAAGCCGGTGTGATTGGTTTAGTAAAATTCACAGCACCGACATTAAAAAATGGTATAACCATTAATGCCGTTGCACCGGGCTTTATCGAAACACAAATGACGGCTGCGATTCCATTTGCGATCCGTGAAGCGGGCCGCCGTATGAATTCGATGAGTCAAGGCGGTCTACCTGTCGATGTTGCAGAAACGATTGCAATGTTTGCTGCTACTGCATCAACAGGTTTAAATGGCAACGTGGTACGTGTATGTGGTCAAAGTCTTTTAGGGGCTTAATAGAATCCCCCTAAATCTCCCTTTATGAAAGAGGGAGATATCCCTCTCCTTTAAGGAGAAGGTTAGGGAGAGGTAAAAATTAAATGAAAAATGGGATGAATTGACCCTCATCCCAGCCTTCTCCCAGAGCCATATATGGCGCAAGAGAAGGTGCATTTAGACAAATTGAAATAATAAAATTTCCAAAGGTTCAGTATGAATACGCGCCATTTTAGTCAATTTCCAAAACCTTATTTAGCCTATCCAAAAGTGATTCAAGGCTTGATTTTTAAAAAGCCGAAAGCTGAAAAAGTTCTACCGCAAGTTGAATATGTGGTGGATTCATTCAAGGTCGATCAAAAACATCTGAAAGCCTATAATGAAGTCTGCGGTTTTAAAAATAATGGTTATATTCCAGCAATCTATCTGACGGTGCTTTCACAAAGTCTACAAATGCACATGATGACTTCAGAAGCATTTCCGTTTCCGATCTTGGGTCTGGTACATATCCGTAACCAAGTGAAGCAATACCGTAAAATCGGCGTCAATGAAACCTTGACCCTAGCATGCAAATTTGGCGAATTGCAGCCGCACGATAAAGGCGTGCAGTTTGATTTCATTACTACAGTCAAAGTGGGAGGCGAGGTCGTAGTTGAAGCATTGACGACTTATCTGTCACGTCAAAAGACCAATGCTAAAGCTGCTGCAAAACCTGCAGAAAGCCAAGCGCCAGAATATATACTCAATAATGAATGGAACATCTCGGAGAATACTGGTCGTCGTTATGCCATGACCTCAGGCGACTTTAACTTGATCCATATTCATGCAGTCACAGCGAAAGCTTTTGGTTTTAAACAGGCGATTGCACATGGTATGTGGAGCAAGGCCAAAGCACTGGCGAATCTGTCATTGCCAGATGCTTATGAAGCTGATGTCTGGTTCAAGTTGCCGATGTACTTGCCATCTAAAGTTGAGTTCCTGACGGCACAGGCAGCCAATGATACAGATTTTCTGATACGAAGCAGTAAAAATCAAAAACCACACGTCACCGGCCATATCAAAGCAATTTAAATCTGAATCAAAAGCCTAAACCCGATTTAGGCTTTTTCATTTTAAGGGATCAATATTCTATGGATAGAATGATGCAGCCAATTAAAGATTATCTGTTTGCTGATCAGCATAATTATCAGGGCAATGTCGATGAGCGTTTCAGTGACCTTGCCCGTCAGTTTAGCCGTTTGCAGGATGCACGTACCGAACAGGGTGGTGCCGCACTAGTGGTATATTTTGAGGGACAAAAGGTCGTCGATATTTATACCGGTAAAAAGTCTGTCACTGAAAACTGGCAACCGGATACCATGTCGCTGTGTTATTCCACAGGTAAAGGTGTGCTGGCGACTTTGGCGCATATTCTGGTCAGTCAAGGTTATCTGGATTATGATCGACCGGTTGCAGAATACTGGTCTGAATTTGCACAAAATGGTAAAGAAAATATTACTCTGGCACATATGCTCAGTCATCAAAGTGGCCTGTTTGATATCCGTAATATGATTGATGATGCCACTGAAATGGCCGACTGGTCGCATATGCTGGACCGGATTGCGACAGCAGAACCACGTTTTCAGGTTGCTACAGATGCCGCTTATCAACCGCTGACCTTTGGTTGGCAGGTGGGTGGTGTACTGGAAAAAGCAACAGGTAAAAAACTGGGTGTACTGATGAAGGAATATCTGGTTCAGCCATTACAATTAAATGGCGCCTATTTCAGCGTGCCGACGAATGAGTTGGCTCGGGTGGCCTTACCTATTTTAAAGCCTAAGATAACCAAGTCTCAAACACAGACTTCGAAAAAAACCACACCAAGAAAGCCGAACCTGATGGAGCGAGCCTTGGTCTTTAGCGGGCAGGATCCTCAGGATTTTCAGGATGCCATGATTCCCAAAGGCATGAAGAAATTTAGTTTTTTTAGTGAACAGGGGCTAAAAGCCATTATCCCATCTGCTAACGGTGTCTTTACTGCAGAGAGTCTGGCAAAAATCTATGCCATGTTAGCGAATCGTGGTGAATGGCAAGGACAACAATTCATTTCGCCGGAAGTGTTCCCACAACTTAGTCAGGTGCAATACAAAACACGAGATCGGGTCATGCCTTTACCGATGCACTGGCGCTTGGGTTATCACCGTGTTCTCACTTTAGGAAAAGCCTCTAAAGGTTTTGGTCATATGGGTTTTAATGGCTCTGGTGCTTGGTGCGATCCTGAGCGCGGTTTAAGTTTTGCCTATACACATAACTTTCCTACAGGTTCATTGACCGGAGATTACCGTCTTTGGGGCCTGACGCAGGAAACCTTGCGCTGTGCGGATGCGGTACTGACCGGTCGCAAAGGCTGGCGCTAAATATCCCTGATTTGGGAGTTTAGCCCATCAGCTAAATATGTTATTTTGTCGCGCAGTCCATGGCTGTGGTGTGAAGTAATGAAAAAAGTGCTGGTGATTCCTCTGGTCGCAAGCAGTGCCTTATTCGGATGTCAGGAGCCGAATCAGCCGGCTGCAAAAACGGTGATGGAAGCCAAAGCTCAGATTCCTGCCTGGGTCGGGAATTATCAGGGCACGACGCCATGTATGGGATGCTTTTCAAGTTGTGAAGACTGTCCAGGCATGGCAGTGGCTTTGACCTTGAATGAAGATCAGACCTTTACTTTACAGCGTGAAAGTTTAAGTGGTCATAATGAAATTGAAACGATGAGCGGGCAGATTCGGTTTCAGGATGAATCACAACAAAAGATTGAACTGCTGAATGTCGATACCCGAAATCTGCTCTATGTCGATCTGAAAAAGCATGTTTTGGAAATTCGTGAAGATCAAACAGGCAAACGCTACCAAATGCAAAGTGACTTTATCCTGTTTGAATCGGTCTAATTTTAAAAAAGCATCTGTTTTATATCCCTTTTTCAATGATTTTGATCAAGGGATTTTTATTCTTTATAAACCGGCATTCATTTCACTATTTTATAAAAAAACAGTATGCTTAGACCTGTAAAAAGGAGCATACATGTATCAAGTACTTGCGCGAAAATACCGTCCTCGTAATTTTAATGAATTGGTGGGGCAAAACCATGTATCACGTGCTTTAACCAGCGCGCTCGAACGTGGCCGTTTGCATCATGCCTATTTGTTTACGGGAACGCGTGGTGTCGGAAAAACCACGATTGCACGTATTTTGGCGAAGTGCTTGAACTGCGAGACCGGTATTACCTCGACGCCTTGTGAGGTCTGTGCGACCTGTACCGCAGTCAATGAAGGTCGTTTTATTGATTTAATCGAAATCGATGCAGCATCACGCACCAAGGTCGAAGATACCCGCGAGCTGCTCGACAATGTTCCTTATGCACCGACTCAAGGCCGCTTTAAGGTCTACCTGATCGATGAAGTGCACATGCTGTCCACGCATTCTTTCAATGCGCTGTTAAAGACGCTGGAAGAACCGCCAGAACATGTCAAATTTCTGTTTGCAACCACTGATCCGCAAAAACTGCCAATTACCGTAATTTCTCGCTGTCTGCAATTTACTTTGCGTCCATTGGCAGTCGATGAAATTACCGAACATCTGGGCAATATTCTTAGCAAAGAAAGCATTCAGTCTGATCAGGATGCGATCTGGCAGATTGCTGAATCTGCGCAAGGTTCTCTGCGTGATGCCTTGTCTCTGACCGATCAGGCGATTGCCTATGGTCAGGGTGCGATTCAGCATCAGGATGTCAAAGACATGCTCGGTCTGATTGACCGCACTATTATTTATGACCTGATTCTGGCGATTCACCAGAACCAGAAAGCACGTGTTAGCGAGTTATTATTGCAGTTCCGCCAGCAGGCTCTGGATGTATCGTTGGTGCTCGACCAGCTGATTTCGACATTGCATGAACTGGCTTTATTGCAGTACCTGCCAGATCTGAGCCTGAAATACAGTGCAGAGATCAATCAAAAGATCATGCAATTATCGGCTCTAATTTCAGCACAAGACCTGCAACTCTATTATCAGATTGCCTGTAAGGGGCGTGCCGATTTACAGCTTGCAGTTACGCAGGAACAAGGTTTTGAGATGACAGTGCTACGTTTATTGGCTTTCCGTCCCTTACAGCCAAGCGAAATTCCGGTGATGCAGGAGACTGCACCGCAACAGGCAGCAACCAGTACAACACGTCTACAGCAGCCCGTTCAGACACAACTTCAATCTGAGTCCGTAGAAACACAATCATTTGAAGCGGAGCCTGTATTTGATGATTTTTCTCTGGACGATGAGACAGATGAGGAGATTGATTTCGCATCAGCGTCTGAACCTTCTTCGGATGATTTTTTGGATGAAGACGAGCCAACTAGCATCACTGAGCCTGAATCTGTCCAGCCCGTAGTAATTCAGACCACCATTGAAGAAGTGCAGTCTAGTGATCAAATTATTTTTGATCCAAATGATGACAAAGGCTTATTTGGTTTTGATGAAATCGAGAGTACGCCAGAAGCACCTGCTACCAGCAACAGTTCGGATGATTTCCTGCTTGAAGAGTTTATTCCTGCAGATGCTGTCATCCCTACCGAGCCAGCACAAGACAGTATGCCTGCTGATGAGGAATTTAGTCTTGCTGCACCGGAATTGGGACTTTCACAGGATTCGATTGCTCAGCCTGCTCTTGAAAATACAGTTCCGGTTCAGCCAGTTGCACAGACAGCTTTGCTGGAAGATATTTCCCAAGATGTAAATACGCAGAATCTGATGCCACAGGATATTTTAAAAATACCTGAGCAAACCTTAGAAGGCGAGTGGAGCGTAGAAAAATGGGAATACTGGTTCCGTAATAGCCAGCTTTCTCCAGCGGTACAGGAACTGGCGCAGTATGGCATCATGACTGGTCAGATGAATGGCGAATCCGTTTTCCATATTCCTGAACAGTACCAGCAGTTGTTGACCCAGTTGCAACATCATCTGGAAGCTGCTTTGCAACAGCAATGGCCGCAAACCAATTTCCAGGTGAAATTTGAAAATGTGGATCAGTTAACGCCCTATACCATGCAGCATCAGCGTAAGGTACGTGCCTTTAAACGTGCCGAAGAACTGTTACATGCTGAACCGGCAGTACGCGATCTGTTACAGCAGTTTGATGGTGAACTGCAAAATATTCAGCTGAAATAGGCTGGATGTTAAGTCACAACAAATCGAGATAAAGCATCCCGCATTTCGACTGGAATCGGGGTGCTTTTTCGTGTTTCACGGTCAACAAATACATGGACAAAATTGCCTTGCGCAGCGGCTGTATCTGAGTTGCGTTTAAAAATAGCCAGATCATAGCTGAGCGATGAATTTCCCATGCTTTCAATGGCCACGCCCACTTCAATAATTTCCGGATAAGACAGTTCCTGATTAAATTGACAGTTGGAGCTGACTACCAAGCCAATCATCGGGGAGTATTTAGGATCAAAATCAGCTTCCTGAATCAGCAGGGCATTGGCTGCGGTATCAAAATAACTATAATAAGTCACATTGTTGACATGGCCGTACAGATCATTGTCTGCCCAACGGGTTTGAATGGGCAGGAAAAAAGTATAGTGTTCGCGCTGTTTGATGGTGGCTTTCATCACTATTCAGTCCTCGGCTAGATAAGGCTTAAGTGGAAATTGATCTAGGCATAGATCGCCTGATAAATCTGATAAGCATCCTCCACCTTGAGTTCACGTGGATTATTCTGCAACAGCCGGCTTTGTTGCATCGCATCTTCTGCCATGACCTGCAGCATATCTTCCGGAATATTCAACTGATTCAGTTTTAGGGTCAAACCGCTTTGCATCAGATGATTATTAAAATGATCAATAAACAGATCAGTCAGGCCATCATGACAACCTTTACTGTAAGGATCCAGCCAGGTCATCAATTCCGCATAGAGCTGTTTGGCCGCTGGCGCATTAAACTTTAATACTTCAGTTAGAACCAGTGCATTGCTATGCCCATGCGAAAGATGAAAATGTCCACCCAGTGGATAAGCCAGCGCATGTACGGCGGCGACTGGTGCATTGGCAAAGGCTTGTCCGGCCAGCATGGAACCGACCAGCATATTTTGGCGGGCATCTAAATCATGACCGTTTTGCAGTACACGTTGCAGATTAGCATTCAGTAATCTTAAAGCCTGTTTGGCCAGCATATCCGAATAAGGATTTTTCTTGTGTTTTGAGGTATAGGCTTCAATGGCATGTACCATGGCATCAATGCCGGTGGCGGCAGTGATCTGTGCTGGAAGATTCTGGGTAAATGTTGCATCCAGAATGGCAATATCTGCAAAAAGGGTCGGTGCCACAATACCGGTTTTAGTGGTTTCACCTGTGGTGACAATCGAAATCGGCGTCACTTCTGAACCTGTTCCAGCCGTAGTTGGTACCAGAATTAAAGCTAAACGCGGTCCGGTGGCATTATCAACGCCATACAGATCGGACAATGTCTGATGCTGTTCAGGATGCGCCAAAATTGCAATGAGTTTGGCCACATCCATCGAGCTGCCACCACCAAAGCCCAGCACCACATCAATATTTTCCTGTTTTGCAAAAGCCACCGCTTCAAGCACCACTGTATCGGGCGGATCGGCCTGAACATCCGAGTAAATCACATACTCCAGTCCGGCAGATTCAATAATATCCAGAATCGGCAGATGTAATTGCTCCTTCAGCATACCCGGGTCAGTCACCAGTAGAAGACGGCGATAACGGCCATTTTTTAGAATTTTAAATAATTCCTGAATCGTGCCTAGTCCGGCAATGATATTGGGGACGGTTTGAAACTGAAAACGATTCATGGCGATATCCTTGATTTTTTTATTGCAAATACGAGATTATTCTATGGTTGTAAGATAGGAATCAGTATATAAATAACTTAACATAAGAATCCTTAAAATAAAGTAGCTCTGAGGTTGTTTATGTCATCCAGAACGCCATACAAGGTGTTATGTGTTTGTTTGGGAAATATTTGCCGCTCTCCCACGGCAGAAGTTGTACTCAGACATTATTGTGATGAACAGCAACTGAATATTGTGGTCGATTCTGCCGGAACCAGTAATTATCATCCGGGCAAGGCACCGGACTTGCGTAGCCAGCAGCATGCGCTGAAACGTGGCTATGACCTTTCAGCACTTCGCGCACGTCAACTTATTCCGCATGATTTTATTGATTATGATCTGATTCTGGCGATGGATCTGGAGAATTTATCCAATATCCAGAACATACAGCGTCTGGCAGAAACTCAGTTTGGTCATGTACGTGCACGTGTGGCATTGATGAGTGAACATGATCAGACCTATCCGAAACAGGCCTTACCGGATCCCTATTATGGCGAAGCGGATGGCTTTGAACGGGTGCTTGATCAGTGTGAGTCCAGCAGCCAGGCCTGGATTGAGATTTTTAAACAGAATTTACACAAGGTTTAAGCGATGCAGATTCAAACCCAGGTTCAACTTAAACCTTTTAATACCTTAAATTTAGAAGCAGTTGCTTCGCACTATGCTCAGATTCAATCCACCGCTGATCTGCTAACTGCACTGGATTTTGCGGAACAGCAGCAACTCAATTTGCTGATCCTGTCAGGCGGCAGTAATATGTTGTTGCCGGAGCAGATTGATGCGCTAGTTCTGCATATGGATATTCAAGGCATTGAAATGCTGGATGCTGATGATCAGTCGCAACGTTTACGTGTAGGCGGCGGACAAGGCTGGCATGACTTCGTGCTCTGGACCACGGCACAAAGTTTATATGGCCTACAGAATCTAGCTTTAATTCCGGGTCGGGTCGGTGCATCGCCAGTACAGAATATTGGCGCTTATGGTGTCGAAGTCGGAGAATTCATCGATTCTGTTGAGGTCTATGACCGACAATTGAAACAGTTTGCTTCGATTCAGGCAGCAGATTGTCAGTTTGCCTACCGGCATAGTATTTTTAAAGATGATCCCAATCGTTATGTGATTACCCATGTGACTTTTAGATTACTTAAACAGCCAGATTTGAAACTGAATTATGGTGATCTGAAGACTGCGGTCGGTGATCAGCTCACAGCAGAAAACTTGCAGCAACACGTCATCCAGATTCGCCAGAGTAAATTGCCTGATCCACAAGAATTTCCCAACGTGGGCAGCTTCTTTAAAAATCCGGTGGTTGATCAGGCGGTCTTTGACCAAATTGCTGTATCTTTCCCGAATTTACCCCATTACCAGCAAACGAATGCTCAAGTTAAACTGGCAGCAGGCTGGTTGATTGATCAGGCGGGCTGGAAGGGTAAACAGTTGGGGCCTGTCGGCATGTTTCATAAACAGGCGCTGGTGTTGGTGAATTATGGTCAGGCCTCTCTCACCGATGTCCGTAAAACGTATCGTGCAGTACAACAGTCAGTTTGGGAAAAATTTAGTCTAATGCTGGAGCCTGAACCTGTATTGTTCGATAAAAATGGCTTGATCCGTTCTCATCAGGAAGAGGAATAACATGAAAAACACCCATTGGATGGTACGTTTGCTACAAATTGTCACTGGACTGTTTGTGCTATGCGGCTGTCTACTGGTGTTGGTTTATACGCCTTTTTACTCAAAAATGATCGTCAAGGGCTTAAACCAGTTTGTCTCCTTAGAGCTAAATGAAGTCGCGGCTCAAAGCCAGAAAATGGCTGCACTCAGCGAACATGAAAATCTGGAACCTGGCTCTGATTTGTGGATTGCCCGTCAGGCGTATTTAAAGGTCATGGAACAGGATATCCAGCAAAATAACTCGGCCAACCTGATGCTGATTCAGGCACGTTATAAAGCACTGCAGCAGGTGATTGAAGAATATCAGCGCGAACAGCAAGATCAAAAAGCAGAGCAAAGTCCACCTGCTCAGGTGCCCTTATTGTCCTCACAGGAAGATGCAGAACCAGCCGATCCGACAGCCAATGTCCGGGAATTGCTGGAGTGGGACAGTAGTGAAAATAAGGAACGCATTGAGCAATATATGGAGTTTCTGACGACGCATCCACTTGAGCAGGGTGAAGCCAGTTCGGTACAGGAAACCGATGGAGAGGAAATCCAGCAGGACTTGGCTTTACTACAAGAGCAACAGCAGGCTAAACCGGCGAATAGCTCCCAACCTTATGCCATTGTGGTATTGGGTGGTGGCTTAACCCTAGATGACCAAGGCAAAGAGATCATCGTCAATAACTATACGCGACTACGTCTGGAAACTACGCTGGCAGTAGAGAAACATTATCAGTTGCCGATTGTTCTGAGTGGGGTCGAAGCGCCGTATATGCAGCGCTGGTTAAAAAATCATGGTGTCGATGCCAAATTACTGGAAGATCGCAGCATGAACACCTGTGAAAATACCCGTTTCAGTTCATTATTATTACAAAAGAAAGGTGGAGCGCCTACAGTGATTCTGATTACGGATCGTTATCATATGCCGCGTACCCGCCGTTTATTTGCGTTAAATGGCATACAAACCATTCCGGTAGAAGCGCCGATGCCAACGCCATTGACACGATGGCGTCCAAGTGCACAAAATTATGATCACAGTCGTCGTGCCAATTATGAAATGTTGGCGACCATGCGCGATATGTGGTTTGGATCCAGTGACTGTCGGGAGGTGCCATAATGTCTGATATCCCATTTTTAAATCCCACCATTCTGAAACAGCTGGATTTACCCATTCCGAGTCGGGATGTTACGCCTCAAATCTTGCCACCTTTAAACCTGAATCGTAGTGATGAACCGCCGATTGATCTGCAGTCCTATCGCAAGCTTTATGGTTTTGATTTACTGGACTGCAAACACTGGCAGGGCTATGTACAGATGCCTTTATTCAGGTTACATGTACAGGTGTTTGAGCCAAATCTGGAAAATACCCGCTTTGATAAGATTCAGGGAACCGCTTTTTTGCTGCATGGTTATCTGGAACATAGCGGCATTTATCAGCCCATTGTCAAAGAGCTTTTGGAACAGGGTTTTAGCGTATTAACCTATGATCTGCCGGGACATGGTCTGAGTGATGGTTCACCTGCCAGCATTCAGAATTTTGATCATTATCAGCAGGTTTTACATGCCGTACATCGTTATGTGCAGCACGCTTCACAATTACCTAAACCTTGGGTCGGCATCGGGCAGAGTACCGGCGGTGCGATCTGGATGCACCATTTACTGGAGTTTGCGGAACGTCGTGAAAATCCTTTTGTTGAACGAGTCTTATTGTTATCACCATTGATTCGTCCCGCTAAAACTGCCTGGTGGCATAATTCGGTCGGATTGGGCATTATTAGCCGAATCAAACGTGAAGTTCCCCGACATTTCAGACGCAATAACCATAATCCGGAGTTTTTGCGTTTTATCCGGCTTAAAGATCCATTACAACCGCGAATAATGGGCATGGACTGGATTTTAGCGATGTCACGCTGGATGCTGGAAATGGAAGCGCGTCCGGCTTGTCGTATTCCAGTCTGGCTGGCGCAGGGTGCACAGGATCAGACTGTCGACTGGCGTTATAATATCGAATTTATCCGGCGTAAATTCCGGCTCCAAACTTTGCTGATGCTAGAAGAAGGTTCGCATCAGTTAATCAATGAGCGTGCTGATATTCGTGCTGCACTCACGGGTTTGATTCCTGCCTTTTTACATGCACATGGCAGCAAAACTTATTATTGATAGATTGAAAATTGAATATTTAAAAAGGCATTTGAATTAAACGCCTTTTTTGATTTTAAATGCATCAAATTAAAATTTTTCTAATTGGGCCAAATTCCACATCCGGAAGTAGAAGTTCTCCTCATCTTTATTTTCACAGGACAATAATTCGCCTTCTTTCAGCCAGAAATGAATCTGCGCAAAGTTCTTTATTTCGTGATTATTCACGCGTTGTGCCAGATGATGCGCCTTAATAGCTGAAGGGTGTTTTAAACCTGCGGAAGCAATCAGTTCAGATAGGGCATGCAAGGTGTTTTTATGGAAATGAAACACCCGTTCTGCCTTGGTCGGCACATGTAAAGCTTTCTGACGATCTTTATCCTGGGTGGTGACTCCGACAGGGCACTGGTTGGTATGACAACTTTGTGCCTGAATACAGCCTACTGCAAACATAAAACCACGGGCAGAGTTCACCCAATCCGCACCAATGGCAAGCGTACTGGCAATATCGAATGCACTAATAATTTTACCACTTGCACCAATTTTGATCTTATCTCTCAATCCTGCACCAACCAGGGTATTGTGTACAAACAGTAAACCTTCTCTTAATGGGGCACCAACATAGTCAATTAATTCAATGGGTGCAGCTCCCGTTCCACCTTCAGAGCCATCAACCACAATAAAATCTGGGTAAATCTGGGTATGTAACATAGCTTTGACCATGCTCATAAACTGCCACGGTTGACCCAGACACAGTTTAAATCCGACCGGTTTTCCGTTGGAAAGTTCACGTAATTTTTGTATGAAATGCATCATTTCAATCGGTGTGCTAAATGCCGGATGACTCGAAGGTGAAACACAATCATGATCACGGCTGATGCCTCGAATTTGGGCAATTTCTTCCGAAATTTTACTTTTAGGTAAAATACCGCCGTGGCCAGGTTTTGCGCCTTGCGAAAGCTTGATTTCAATCATCTTCACTTGGGGTAATTTGGCTTGTGCAGCAAAACGTTCCGGATCAAATTGCCCATCTAAAGTACGGCAGCCAAAATAACCACTGCCAATTTCCCAGACCAGATCACCACCATATTCCAGATGGTAGGGGCTGATACTGCCTTCGCCTGTATCATGGAAAAAATCACCTTTTTTAGCGCCGAGATTAAGGGCTCTTATTGCATTGGCACTCATGCTGCCAAAGCTCATGGCTGAAATATTTAAAATAGAAGCTGAAAAGGGCTGGGTACATTGCTCATTTCCAATCAGGATGCGAAAAGTCTGCGGATCGGCAACTTTGCAGGGCGTGATGGAATGACTAACAAAACGGTAATTATCTTCATAGACATTCAGGATCGAGCCGAAAGGTTTATCAGAATTTTCATTTTTTGCCCGCTGATACACCAGACTGCGCTGCATACGGGAAAAAGGCAGTGCGTCCCGGTCGGCTTCAATAAAATACTGACGAATCTCGGGACGGAATTCCTCAAAGATAAAGCGGAAATGTCCCATAATGGGATAATTTTTCAGAATGGAATGCTTATTTTGTAGTACATCATACAAACCCAGCAAACTCAGCAGAATGCTCAGGATCCATAGGGTATTCACTAACGTTTGCGGCATAAAATAATAGATATAACGCGGTGAATAACCGATATGAAATGTAGTAAAAATCACTGCAATCAGAATGCAGGCAAACCAGACCGAATGGCGGGAAAAGAAAGTATTGAGCAGCTTGTGACGTACTAATTGAGCAGGGTTAGCCATTGTAAAATTAAGTCCCTATTTCTACTTCTATAGGGCTTTATGATGTGCAGAGCGAGGTATCTTATACAAGCAGAGAATTGTTATTCGATTTTATAAACTTGCCGAAAATGCTATTAAGCCAGACAATCAATCGGCAGCGATTACAGATAAATTTTACGGAAAAAGTTCTATAGAAAAAATCTGCAAAAGACATGCATTCTATTTATTTCACAAGTAAGGCGGATGACTTTATAGTCGGTTTATTCACTACATAGGAGTCTTAAACCATGACCAAAAAATCCATTCGCTTTAATGATGCTGAGCTGGCTTGCTCATGTCTCAGTCATTTTTAAATATTGATGTTTCATTCAAGCTGCATTTCGGGGTGTCAAAGAAAAGCAGATTGGCACAGCGGCAGATCACCACAACAAGAACAAAAATATAAGCATAATTCTCCAGTCCCCAATTTGGGGATTTTTTTATTCTGGAATACCTAAAAGAATCTGGATGAAGCCTGTGTAGTTAAGGGTTTTCCTCATCCAGTTGAGCGACTGCATTGGCCACAATACTCGGTTCAATATGTTTAATCTTTTTACCAAAGCTACGCAGCCACCAGACCAGTTGAGAGGTAAATGGCACGGTAGCAGTGATCAGCGACATGCCATCTTCCATTTTTTCAATTTTCTGGTCTTTACTGAGCTGGCTTTCCTCAAAGTAATGCGCATCCGACTCTGACATGCTGAGTTTAAGCGTGACATTTTCGGTGGGATGGTTGAAGTCCACCCGGAAGCCCAGTGCACCAGAATCAATATAATCATCAATATCGAAATTGACCGGATGCAAGGCACGTGAATTCAGCACGACGGCCGATTTAAAGCGGTGCAGTGCAAAGGTCTGGATATCCGATTTGTCATGACGGGTACACACCAGATAAATGATTGACCCTTTTTGTACCAATGCCAGAGGATTGAGAATATAGGTTTTTTCTTCGCTGTTATGACCACGGCCCTGATACACACATTCCAGTTGTTTGTCCTGTAACAGGCCTTCATACACCGCTTGCTGCGCGGCCTTATCTACCACAGGTGGAATCAGCGGTTGGGTGGCCGGAACAATGCGTACGCGGTTAATCCATTGCCGGACATTGTTCTGGGAAGAAAGACTGCGTCGTGCCAGATCAAACCACGGATTCATTTCCTCGATCAGGCTCGGTGGCAGCAGATGTTTTAAATGTTCTTCGACCATCATGAAAGTGACCGCTTGCGAGCTGGTCATATGCGGCAAACTTTGCAGCGGCGCATCTGAACGCCAACGCCAGCCTTGCGGCGTGGTTTTACTGCTTTCAATTGGAAAGCGTTGCGCAATCTGATTCAGGTCACGCTGAATGGTACGTAGACTGATATCAATGCCTTCGCGATTCAGGATTTCCTGTAATTCACGTGTTCCCATCCATTTGCCGGTAGAAAGACGCGACAAAATTTGCCATTGGCGATACAGACTGTTTGAAGTTTCTTTTTCTTGTGCTGACATAATTTATTTTGCTGGCAATAAAGAAGAGGGGATTTAGGCTTAGCTTAACACAATAAAAAAACTCTCATTTTTTCGCAAGTCCCTCTGTGCAACATTTGTCCTACAATTCTAAAACAACTTGGTCGAAAATAGCATTGAGTTCATTGGGCATTTATTAGATTAATGGTAATTGAAATGCAGATGTCATGGCATGGATATTGCTTTGATTTAATTATAATAGATGATAATACGAGGGTTTGTATGCTTAAAGGAAATCAGGATACAAATGTGATTGAAACAATTGATAAATTTAGTTCCCAGAATATTGGAAAAAATTTTATAGACACTAAAACTACAGCGGTATCTACTACAACAAACCCACAACTTTTACTGCAGCAGTTATCTTCAAAGTTCTTTAATGAAATGCAGGATGAACATGTGCTGTCCAGTCAGGCAGGTCAAAGACTGGAAGAATGGTTATCACAACATACGCTGGATGAACTCAATGCACTGAATCAGGTAGCAAAAGAACATTTTTTACATCACGGTATTACCTTTACCGTTTATGGCGATGAAGAAGGCGTAGAACGCACCATTCCCTACGATATCATTCCGCGAGTCATAGACCGGAAGCAGTGGAATATGGTGGCTTTAGGCTCGGCACAACGGATACGGGCGCTAAATTTATTCTTACATGATATTTATCATCAACAGGACATTTTAAAAGCCAATATTATTCCTGAGTTGCAGATTTTAACTCATGAGGCCTATCAGCCGCATATGTATCAACATAGCTTGAAAGGTGGGATTTATAGCCAGATTAGTGGAATCGATGTGATCCGTGATTCCAAGGGCGAGTTTTATGTCTTAGAAGATAATCTCAGAACGCCATCTGGCGTGTCTTATATGCTGGAATGCCGCAAGATCAGTGAAAAACTCATGCCAAAAGTATTCGAGCAGTCCAAGATTGCCGGAATCGAGCAATATCCACAATTATTGAAAGAAATCCTGATCGAAAATGCCTACGTCGACAAGCCATTTGTCGTGGTGCTGACCCCAGGACGTTTTAATAGCGCTTACTATGAACATGCCTTCCTTGCAAGGGAGATGGATGTACCATTGGTAACATCACGTGACCTTTTTGTTGATGACTCGAAGGTTTATGTAAAAACCATACGTGGTCGCCAACGAGTCGATGTTATTTATAGACGGGTCGATGATGCGTTTCTTGATCCTTTATGCTTTAAACCGGATAGCACTTTGGGTGTCGCTGGCTTGATGTCAGCTTATTTGCAAAATAATGTTGTGATTGCCAATGCACCGGGAACCGGTGTGGCAGATGACAAATCGGTTTATCCATATGTCGACAAAATGATTCGTTTTTATTTGGGCGAGCAGTCAATTCTAAAAAATGTTCCGACTTATCAATGTCGTAATTCTGAAGAATTAGACTATGTCGTGGCTCATCTGGATCAGCTGGTGGTGAAAGAAGCGCAGGGTTCGGGCGGTTATGGCATGCTCATTGGACCACAAGCGTCTAAACAGCAAATTGAAACTTTCAGGGAGAAAATTTTAGCTGCGCCGCATTTATATATTGCGCAGCCCACTTTGGACTTATCGGTTAGTCCGACTTTGACCAATTTTGGTATTGCTGAACGTCATATCGACTTACGCCCGTTTGTATTGAGTTCGCCTTATCGTACTGAAATCGTACAGGGTGGCTTGACACGCGTGGCGATGCAGCCCGGTTCACTGGTGGTGAATTCATCACAAGGTGGCGGTATCAAAGATACCTGGGTAGTCGACAATTTACATTCATAAGATTCCAAAGAAGGAAAATGTCATGGTTTTGCTGAATAGCAATGCACAACATATTTTTTGGTTAGGGCGTTATTTATCTCGCACTCATTTTTTATGTGCGCGCTTTCCATTTTTAGAAGACGAAGCGGCAGTAGCGTATGCCCATGCTTTCTGTTTGCCTGCCTTTGATGCCAGTTCCCTAAATGAGCTGGTACTTGATCCTACGCAAGTGGCGTCTTTTAGCCAGCAGTTTAAAGTAGCTAAAGACAATATTCAGGAATTACGCGGGGTGCTGTCTGCTTCAGGCTATGCGGAACTGATGAAATTGATCAAAACCGCAGACAAAAATGCTGGTTATATCTGTGAAGTGGTGACGGAATGTGAAGATATTCTGGAAGCCGAATCTTCCGATATTTTTCTGTTTTTTAGTCTAGGGCAATGTGTCGAACAGCTCGATCATCAGTTACGTCTGGGTGAAGAAACCAGTACTACACTCTGCAAGATTGATTATGTGGTCAGAATTTTGGTAGAGATGGGCTGGAATGATCTGGAACAGTACTGGGAGCAGTTGCGTACAGAACCGAACCGGATTCAGTTTTACCAGTTTAGCGACCATATTCATCAACTGTTTGAGGCAGATGTATGAAATTGATGGTGAATCACCAAACGCATTATATGTACACGGCCGAGGTGAGGAACAGTATTCAGTACATTAAAATGATGCCTTCGAGCAATGCGCATCAGCGGGTGCATTCCTGGGATATTAGTGTGCCGGGTAATAAAGAAATCCGGAAAGATGCATTTCATAATCTGTGGATGACCTGTAGCCAGCGGGAGCCTTATTATTCCCTGACTATCATGGCGCAAGGGATTGTTGAACTGAATCCTGCGCATCAGAGTGGACTGAATGATTCAATCAATCCCAATCTTTTTCTACAGCCGACCGAATCAACACAATGTAATGCAGCAATGAAAGATTTTGCACAGCGTCATGTTCCTGCATTAACCCGTCAGCATTTGATCGGACTGGCGCAGGCCTTGCTGGAACATGTGCCTTATATTTCCAACAGTACTTCAGTGCAAGGCTCTGCAATAGATGCCTTTGAGTCGAGACAGGGCGTCTGTCAGGACCATAGTCATATTTTCATTGCCATGTGTAAATATCTAGGTTTACCTGCCCGTTATGTGTCTGGTTATTTATATGCACAAAATGCTTCGCATCTGGCCAGTCACGCTTGGGCAGAGGTGTTTGTAGACCAGACATGGTATTGTTTTGATGTCAGTAATCTGTTGTTTACTCCAAGTTCGCATGTATATGTGGCGATTGGACGGGATTATTGGGATGTGGCACCGGTACGCGGTGTCAGAGAAAAGGGCGGTGTGGAATCCATGCATTCCATCGTTCAAGTGCTAGGATGTTAATAAGGACGAATGAATGACGTATTGTTGTGCACTACGTTTAGAGCAAGGTATGCTTTTTATTAGTGATACCCGGACCAATGCCGGAGTAGATCACATTTCTGTATTTCGAAAGTTGTATACCTTTGGTATTCCTGGGGAACGTATGATCGTCATACAGGCATCCGGAAATCTGGCAACAACACAAGCCGTAATTGGGCATATCAAAAATCAGCTCGAACTGAAGCAGGAACCCAATATCTTGAGTCTGCACACCATGTTTGATGTCGCTGAGCTGGTAGGTAGTACGTTGAAAAAAGTGATTGCGAATGTTACGAGCGATATTTCGGAACAAAGCAATTACTATTGTAATCTGCTGGTCGGTGGGCAGCTTAAAGATCAGGATATGCAGCTTTATCATGTCTATCCGCAAGGGAACTTTATCTGTGCCACACGTGATACGCCGTATTTCCAGATTGGTGAAAGTAAATATGGCAAGCCGATCCTGGATCGTGCGCTGACTTATGATATGCCACTGGATGAAGCCTTGCGCTGTTCCCTGATTTCATTTGCATCGACCCTACGTTCCAATGTATCGGTTGGCATGCCCCTCGATGTGCTGGTCTATAAAAAAGACAGCCTGATCATGCCAAGAGGCAAGCGTATTGCTGAAGATGATGAGTATTTCACGTCAATAAGCCGGCAATGGTCAGAGACCTTGAAAAAAGGACTGGCAGAACTTCCGGTTCCCTCTAATGAGTATTTCTTATAATAAACCTATCCGGGTTCAGGTTTTTCGCGTACAGTGTTAACTTCTATGCAGTTCAGCATAATAAAAATAGAGGAGTTAGCGCATGTACCAATTTTGTTACGCCAGTAAAAGTACTTCTCCCAAACCTGACTTACTCGAAGATTTGGCGAATATCCTGAAAGAAGCTCGTGATTTTAATTACCAGCATCAAGTCACGGGTGTACTGTATTTCGCAGATGGTCATTTTTTTCAATGTCTCGAAGGTGAATGTCCCACTTTAAAAAGTCTGTTAGTAGAGCGATTGAATAAAGATCCTCGTCATCAGGATATTAAATTATTTGAGACCAAGGAAATTGAATATCCAAGTTTCCCGGACTGGTCCATGAAATATATTTCCAAACGCAGTCAGATCCAGCAATTCTGTCGGGAAATGGGATTTGATGACTTTAATCCTTTTGCCTTTCAGCAAAGTCATGTCGATGCCTTATTAATGCAATTATGCATAGAGCAGGGCGAAGAACAAAAGTCAGCCTAAAGAAAAGCCCAACAGATGTTGGGCTTTTTTAACTCTTAAGATTAGATCAAACTACTTTGCGTAGTGGACGATTGCTCAGTCGGCATAATAGTTCATAACCAATCGTGCCATTGGCTGTCGCTACATCATCCAATAGACGGGTTTTACCCCAAAGTTCGACTTCTGTACCTAATTGCACATCTAGTCCTGTCACATCAATGGCAATCATATCCATGGCAACCCGGCCAATCACGCGAGTTTGCTGACCATTGATTGCGACATAGTTCTGTTTAGGGAAAGCGCGAGGATAACCGTCACCATAGCCAATTGAAACAATGGCCAAAGTCATGTTTTGGTCTACGGTGAACGTCGAACCATAACCGACATGCTCACCCGCTTGAATATCATTCAAGGCAATAATTTCAGCTGTAAACGTCATGACCGGTTTTAAATCTAGGTCATGTACATCACGGTCTGCAAAAGGCGTCGCGCCATAGAGCATGATTCCGGGACGGACATAGTCAAAATGCAATTCTGGATATTTATAGATTGCAGCCGAGTTACAGCAAGAAGCTAAAATTGGCGCGCAGTCATTTTTAATTTCCAAGAATTGACGGATTTGTTCATCATTCAGTGGATGCTCAGCATCGGCATTGGCAAAATGCATGGCAAGCACACAAGTAAAGCCTTCAGCTTTTAGCGTATGAATTACGTCTTTGATTGCTTCAATTTTGAAACCTAATCGGTTCATGCCGCTATTCAGTTTGACCCAGACTTTAAGTTCTTTGGCGATATAGGCATCTTTATGTGCAATTAACCAGTCGACTTGAGCCTGTTGATGCACAATAACTTCAATATTCTGTTCGATTACGATTGGCATTTCATCTGCAGAAAAAACACCTTCGATAAGCGTAATCGGCTGTAGATAGCCTAATTCACGAATTTCCAGGGCTTCTTGCAGGCAGGCGACACCAAAGGCATCGGTTTCGCTTAAGGCTGCTAAGCAGTCTTTAACTCCGTGTCCATAAGCATTGGCTTTTACCATGCTGACAATTTTCGCGGTTGGGGCAAGTTGTTTGACACGGTTTAAATTATATTGCAGCGCAGCGGTGTCAATATAAACTGTAGCTTGACGCACCCTAAATTACTCCTAGAGGGACGATGGAAATGTGAGGACGAGAGCCTGATTACTCTTCGTCATCATACTGAGCATAGAACTCAGGTGAGAGATTACTAAAGCGGGTATATTGACCTTCGAATGCCAGACGTACGGTACCAATCGGGCCGTTACGCTGTTTACCGATAATAATTTCGGCGGTGCCAGCTTCCTTGGATTCCTTGTTATAAACCTCATCCCGGTAAATAAACATGATCAAGTCGGCATCCTGCTCAATCGCACCGGATTCACGCAAGTCGGACATCACCGGACGTTTGTTTGGACGGTTTTCCAGCGATCGGTTGAGCTGTGACAGGGCAATTACCGGACATTGCATTTCCTTCGCTAAAGCTTTTAAGCTTCGGGAGATTTCCGAGATCTCGCCGACACGGTTATCGCCCATACCGGGTACTTTCATCAGCTGCAAGTAATCGACCATGATACAGCCCAGCTTTCCGCCATGCATTTTGGCAATACGACGCGCACGGGCACGTAATTCTGTTGGTGGTAGCGCAGAAGAATCATCGATATACAGATTTTTTTCTTGTAAATGCACAATGGTACTGGTGACTTTTGACCATTCATCACTGTCCATTTTACCAGAACGTAAATGTCCCTGATGCACGCGACCAAATGATGAAATCAAACGCATGGCGATGGAGTCGGCTGGCATCTCCATCGAATAGACCAGAGCAGGCAGGTTATTATTGAATAAAACACTTTCGACCAGATTCATGGCAAAGGTGGTTTTACCCATGGAAGGACGCGCTGCGACAATAATCAGGTCACCGGATTGCATGCCGGAAGTTTTGTTATCCAGTTCCACAAAACCAGTAGTTAAACCGGTAATGCTGCCTTCCATTTGCGACAGTTCATTTAATTTATCAAATACGTCTGCGACCACCGAGTTGATCGGCTTAGGGCCTTGCGCTTTGGCATTGTTATTATGCTGTTCAGCAATTGAGAAAATATTCGTCTCAGCCAGATCCAGAATTTCACTCACTGTGCGGCCTTTGGTGTCATAGGCATTTTGTAAAATTTCGGAGCTGACTTTAATCATGCTACGCAGGGTAGAGAATTCTTTAATTTTGCCTGCATAGGTTTCCAGATTATAGAAACTTGATGGCGAATCTGCCATCAGCTGCATCAGATATTCTTCGCCACCAATTGCATCAAGCAAGTTTTGTTTGATGAGCCAGTCATGCACCAGAACCGCATCATAAGGCGAGTTTTCTTTAGAGAGCTGCTCAATGGCACGGAAGATATATTTGTGTCGGGTGGCATAAAAATCATTTTCGGTCAGCACATCACCGACCTGCTCAAAAGATTCAGCCACAGTCATAAGGGCAGCAAGTACAGCCTGTTCAATTGCTAAATTGTGAGGTGGAGTACGGAACTCCTTGAGATTGCTATTTTCAGTAACAATTTCCGGTTTAGCAGTAGCTACCTTTTTGCTGGCATTCGCCTGTGACATATAAATCCCTGATTTTAAATACAATAGTTAAATATCGTCGGAGATGAATAGCGTTTATTCACTACGAGATGAAATGATACGCGCTCTGATCAAAAATGCGAAGTGCAATTTTTTGTAAACACGAATAATAAAATGAATTTGACAGTGTTGGCTAGATTATATTTTTTAGAGATAAAAAAAGAGCATGCTTTCGCATGCTCTTTTTGAGGCGAGAAATTACTCAGCTACGATAGTAACTAGAACTTCTGCAGTAACATCATGGTGCAATTGGATTGCGATGTTAAATTCGCCAGTGTGACGAAGCGCGCCATTTGGAAGACGTACTTCAGCACGGTCTACTTCTAGACCAGCATTTGTCAACGCGTCAGCGATGTCACGAGTACCGATAGAACCGAATAGTTTACCTTCATCACCAGCTTTCGCAGTGATAACGATGTTCACTTCGTTCAATTGGTCAGCACGTGCTTGAGCAGCAGCCAAGATAGCAGCTTCTTCTTTCTCAAGTTCAGCACGACGAGCTTCAAAAGCAGCAGTGTTTGCTTCAGTTGCAGCAACAGCCTTACCTTGAGGGATAAGGAAGTTACGGCCGTAACCAGCTTTAACTGAAACTTTATCGCCTAGTTTACCTAGGTTTTTAATGCGTTGTAATAAGATAATATCCACAGCTCAACCTCACTTATGATTGTCAGTGTAAGGGATCAAAGACAAGTAGCGAGCTTGTTTGATAGCTAACGCTAATTGACGTTGGTAACGAGCTTTAGTACCTGTAATACGGCTAGGAACAATTTTGCCGTTTTCAGTGATGTACTGTTTTAAAGTGTCGATATCTTTGTAGTCGATGTACGTAACGTTCTCAGCTGTAAAGCGGCAGAACTTGCGACGACGGTAAAAACGTGCCATGTTATGTTCTCCTTAAGCTTCAGCAGAGTCTTGAGCGTGTTGTGCTTCTTCACGTTGAGCTTTACGCGCACGTTTTTCTTCAGCACTTTTCGCCAATAATGACTCTTCAGTGATAGCGTTTTCACGACGGATGATAAGGCTACGAATGATTGCGTCGTTATAACGGAACAATTCTTCAAGCTCATCAAGAGTAGTTTGACCACACTCAACATTCATAAGAATGTAGTGAGCTTTGTGGATCTTGTTGATTGGGTAAGCCAATTGACGACGGCCCCAGTCTTCAAGACGGTGGATTTGACCTTCAGCTTCTTTGATGTGAGTTAGGTAGCGTTCTACCATACCAACTACTTGATCGCTTTGATCAGGGTGTACTAAAAGTACGATTTCGTAATGACGCATTGTCAGCTCCTTACGGTTTGGACAGCCCCAATTTAAGTAAATTGAAGCAAGGAGTCACAACCAAAGTTGTGTCGCAGTGTTTGCGAAGGGGGAATTGTAGTGATCTTTAGGGATAATTTCAACCAAATAAGACATTTTTGCGAAATTATCTCTATAACCAGATCGATCATCAGAACCTGACTTTGGCTTTAAGCAAATTTGGACTGGTTAAATTCAGCACATGTATTGTTGCGAAGATCAAGCTTTACTTATCAGGCCAGAAAATCTAGAAAACTGAAGGATCGGAGTCTGGAACCAGAAAGATTGAATTTTCTAAGCAATCAGGAAGATCGAGGTTTAGCTTTATAAAGCCGAATTTTTGATTCTGCTCTACAACTATTGGAAGTAGGGGATTAAGAGAAATCAAAATAAAAAAAGATAGAGACTAACTCTATCTTTTTAAAAAAATACAATCTGTGTAGATGGCGCAGTTGAGGTAAAGCTAAAGATAATACTAATGACAGTAATCAGGATCACCGAGAACAAGAAATATTTCTTTGCCCAAAGTTGATCATTTTCAGCTTTAAATCCAATGACACCGATATACAACCAGTAAATGCACAGTAAGTTTAAAATCACTGCATAGAACCAGTTGGCATAACCAAAGACAAATAACGCATTCATGGTCAGCGTGAATAACACCACATAAACCAGTGATTCAATCTTGGTACGATGAATCGAACGTGCCACAGGCAAGATCGGAATGCCTGCATTTTTGTAATCATCAAAGCGATAAATCGCAATCGCCCATGAGTGAGGCATTTGCCATAGCGCATAACCTAAAAAGATCAGTAACGCACCGAGGTCAAATTGATTGGCCACTGCGGTATAACCAATGACAGGCGGAGCTGCACCAGAAATACTGCCTACAACAGTTTGATGAATTGTGGTTCGTTTTGTCCATAGGCTGTAGAAACCAACATATACGACAAAACCAATCACCGCGAATAAGAAAGCGTACGCATTTACCCAGAACCATAAAAGACTAAAACCAACGATGCCTAATACCAGAGCAAAGGCCAGGGCAACAGGTTCGGAAATGGTTTTGGTGACCAGAGCACGATTTTGAGTGCGCTGCATTTTTTGGTCGATGTCCTGGTCAATCATGTTGTTGACCACACATCCTGATGCTACGACAAGCGTAGTACCGAGAAGGGTAATAAGCAGGAGAAGGAAATCTACAGAACCTTGAGTGGCTACGAAGTAGCCACCCAAAGTGGTAACAAAGTTACCGAAGAGAATTCCTGGCTTAGTCAGGAATAAATACTTTTTCAGCATGACGACCAGTTTAGATCATCATGTTGTAGTGTAGGTAATTCATGATCCATACAGAACCCACTAAAAGAATAGCGATAGTTAAGATGGTATACACGAATGCAATCACGTTCCAGCGTTGCTCTGAAGAAGAGTTCATATGCAGGAAGTAAATTAACTGCACAAGAATCTGAGCAACCGCAGTAATCGCGATGACAGTAATCAAGATACCACGGCCAAAACCGCCTGCCATCACCATACCGAATGGAATTACGGTAAGAATGACAGAAAGGATGAAGCCAACAGTATATTGCTTAACGTTACCGTGTGATTCGCCAGCAGCGTTATGATCGTGACTCATTACAGAACTCCCATCAAGTAAACTACGCTGAATACACAGATCCAAACGATGTCAAGGAAGTGCCAGAACAAGCTTAGGCAAGCTAGACGACGCGTGTTTGCAAGAGTCAAACCATATTTCTTGATTTGAACCATAAGCACGATCATCCAGACCAGACCAGAAGTTACGTGAATACCGTGCGTACCTACCAAAGTAAAGAACGCAGATAAGAACGCACTTGTGCTTGGACCGTGACCCGCATGAACTAGGTGATTGAACTCATATAGTTCCATGCCGATGAAGATAGCACCGAATACCCAAGTAATCGCTAACCAAGTCAGTACTTTTGCAACGTCTTTTTTGTATGCAGCAAGAACTGCAAAACCAAAGGTTACAGAAGAGATCAAGAGGGCGAAGGTTTCAGTAAGAACGAAACCTAAAGAGTCGCCAAACAGGTCTCTCGCACTTGGAGTACCCACAGGAATGTGGCTACTCAAAACAGCGAACGCAATGAAGAGTGTGCCGAACAGGACAAGGTCACTCATCAAGTAAGTCCAGAAACCAAAGACGGTGATGTCAGTATCATCGTGATGATGATGCTCATCGTGTCCGTGGTTATCGTGATGAAGTACTTCAGCCATTGTCTTAGTCCTTCTTCAAGTGTTTTTCAAGAATCGCATAGCGTTCGTTTTCAATACGCTCAACTTCAGCAGCTGGAACATAGTAATCCACTTTCTTGGTGAAAGAAGACACGATGAAGCTAATGATAGAAGCAATGAACGTAACAACTACTAACCACCAGATGTGCCAGATTAAACCGAAGCCCATAACAGTGATGAACATCGCGATAACGAAACCGGCAGCACGGTTAGTCGGCATGTGGATATCTTCGTACTTCGTTGGTTTTGCATACGCAACACCATTTTCTTTCTCGATCCAGAAAGTATCAATACCATTGATCTTTGGAAGATGAGCAAAGTTATAGAACGGAGCAGGAGAAGATGTCGCCCATTCAAGGGTACGACCATCCCATGGATCGCCAGTCAAATCTAGACGTTGGTCACGTTGTAGGAAACCAACCACGATTTGCATGATGAAACATAGAATACCCAGTGCAACTAGAACCGCACCAAACATCGCGATATCTACATACGGGTCCCATTCTGGGTTGTCAAATGTATTCAAACGACGTGTCATACCCATGAAACCAAGGATATAAAGTGGCATGAATGCAAAATAGAAACCGAAGAACCAGAACCAGAACGCTGCTTTACCCCAAGTCTCATTCAGTCTCCAACCGAACATTTTCGGCCAGTAGAAGATGATACCTGCGAACATACCGAATACCACACCACCAATAATTACGTTATGGAAGTGAGCAATCAGGAATAAAGAGTTGTGTACCAGGAAGTCCGCTGGTGGAACTGCCATCAATACACCTGTTAAACCACCGATACCGAAAGTTACCAGGAAGCCTAGTGTCCATAGCATTGGAGTGGTGAAAACAATACGACCCTTGTACATGGTGAACAACCAAGAGAAGATCTTCACACCTGTAGGAATCGCAATAATCATGGTCATGATACCGAAGAACGCGTTAACGTTGGCACCTGCACCCATGGTAAAGAAGTGGTGAACCCATACAACGAATGACAATACTGTGATTGCTACTGTTGCATACACCATTGATTTGTAACCGAACAATGCTTTGCGCGAGAAAGTCGCAACAACTTCTGAGTAAATACCAAATGCTGGTAAGATCAGAATGTATACTTCTGGGTGACCCCAAGTCCAAATCAAGTTCACGTACAACATTGGACTACCGCCCAAATCATTGGTGAAGAAGTGGAAACCGAAGTAACGGTCAAGCGTTAACATTGCGATTGTTGCAGTCAACACCGGGAAAGCCGCAATAATCAATACTGCTGTACATAAAGATGTCCAGGTAAAGATTGGCATTTCCATAAGTTTCATGCCAGGCGCACGCATTTTGATGATGGTAACGAAGAAGTTAACACCCGTTAATAGCGTACCTAGACCTGAAATTTGCAGTGCCCAGATGTAGTAGTCCATACCTACGCCTGGAGAATATTCGATACCAGACAGTGGAGGGTATGCCATCCAACCTGTTGCAGCGAACTCACCTAACGCAAGTGAAACCATCATCAGACCCGCAGCGCCGGCGAATAACCAGAAGCTTAAAGAGTTTAATAATGGGAATGCAACGTCACGTGCACCGATTTGAAGCGGTACAGAGATGTTCATTAAACCAACTACAAGACCCATTGCCACGAAGAAGATCATGATCACGCCATGCGCGGTAAAGATCTGGTCGTAATGCTCAGGGTGTAGATAACCTTCGCCGCCACCTTTTGCAAGGAACTGCTGAAGACGCATCATGATCGCATCGGCGAAACCACGCAAAAGCATGATCACAGATACGAAGATATACATGATACCAATTTTTTTATGGTCTACAGATGTGAACCATTCGTTCCACAGGTAGCCCCATTTTTTGAAGTAGGTAATACCAGCAAAAACTGCGATACCACCCAGGATCATCATTGCAACAGTTGCCAATACGATTGGATCGTAAGGAATTGCATCTGGACCTAACTTACCTAAGAAGCTCATGTCTTATTCTCCTTGAGAAGCAGTCGCATGTTCACCAGCTACATGAGCTTCAGAAGCAGCCGCTTCGTGAGCAACAGCATCAGTCGCTGCAGCTTCTACAGGAGCTGAATGATCAGCACCGTGATAGTTACTCATATACTTGTGAATCACAGATTCAAACAAACCTTGCTCTACAGAAGAGTAGTAAGTCACAGGATGTGGCTTAGTAGGGTAAGGCTTCATTGCTTCAGCAGCAGCCTTCTCTTCAAGAGTTTCAGCTTTTGCAATAATCGCTTCGATCTGGTGTTTACCACGGTTGCCGTCACGTAAAGTTGCAAATTCAGCTTGGTCTAGAACAGTTTTTTGTACTGCATTAGGGTTAACTGAAGTACCGTTTCCTGCCTGAACAGCAGAAATCCATTCAGCGAATTGAGCATCAGTCACAGAATGTGCACGGAAGCGCATTTGTGAGAAGCCATAGCCTGAATAGTTTGAAGAGAAACCACGATAACCTTCAGCTGGACTAGTTTCATCAGCTAAGAAGTTAAGGTGAGTTTGCATACCTGCCATTGCATAAATCTGACCACTTAACGCCGGGATGAAGAACGAGTTCATCGTGAAGTTAGAGGTTAAACGAAGGCTTACCGGAGTTTGCTCTGGGAAACGTAATTCGTTAACAGTTGCAATGCCTTGCTCAGGATAGATGAAGATCCATTTAAATTGCTCAGCAATAACCTGAACAGTTAAAGGTGCTTTATCTGCTTCAATTGGACGGTATGGGTCATACTTGTGGGAACCCCACCAAGTTAACCAAGCTAAAATACCAATAATAATGACAGGGATACCCCATACCACAATTTCAATCGCAGTAGAGTGTGCCCATGTAGGTTTATAGTCTGCGTCTTTATTCGATGCACGATATTTCCAACCGAACCATAATGCCATGATGATTGATGGAATAACCACCAAAAGCATTAAGTAAATCGCAGTCATCATCAGGTTACTTTGACCTGCTGCAACTGGACCTTTAGAGTTCAGAAGTACCATATCACCACCACACCCGGTCAAGAGTGCAGTCATCGCAGATAAAGACAATACAGCTAAAATCGTTTGTCTCATTTTACAACCTCGGTGAAGAGTCCCATTCCCTAATTTAATATGGGATAGCGATTAAAGTGCACATGACAAAAAAGGCTGAATTTTACAAAACATCCTATTAATCACAATACACCGCTACGTTGTAGGGCATTATGCCTGAGATTCACGAACTAAGCTATATCTAGGGCGCTTTAAATGCCTGTAATAAAAACCGATTTTGCTGGTCTGGATTGGGGAGGATTTATGGGAATTTTATTTCAATTTCAAAGTTCTGTAATCAAAATGGGATGATATTCATCCCATTTTGTGTATTCCTGCACTATTGTTTCACAACTTGCGTTTTTGCGAGTTTATCGTGCAAGGTTTGACGTTTTTTGCCCAATCCGAAGGCCCAGTCAATAATTAAACTCAGTGGCATAAATACAATATTTAAAAATATGAAAAATACGCTACGAATAGTAAAGGCGCGCAACAGGCTGGTCTTTTCACCTGATTCTACATCTACAATTTTGATTTTCGTGAGCTTTTTACCAATACTTTGGCCTGATTTGGCAATCAGAAAGGCTTGAATGGCCAGCATGATAATCAAATAGACCGCTGTGGCAAGCCACGCCTGCTGAGAAAACATCTCAAACATTTGAGTCTGTAATTGCTGAGCCATTGCAGGATCTGCATCGCTACTCAGCACAACATTCATGAATTCTTCATTCAGTTGAGCAAACCGGGTTTCCTGTTCAGGCGTAAAAAAAGCAGTCAAAATGAAGGTTGCTGGTAGCCACAGTAATACGTCTACAATTTTGGCCAGGATACGGCTTGGAATACTGGCAAGTTCATTTTTTTGAGTTGCTGTTTGAGTATGAGGCTGTGAGTAGGCCGAAGTCGTTGGTTGGCTATTCTGGAATACCGGCGTTTCAGGTGTGACTGCTGGAGCGACATAACCTTCGGGTTGATATACCGATTTTCCTTGGGTAAGTTCACCTAAGGCTTTCCACTCGGTCATGCCTTGATGCCATGCCAGGTCAGTCAGCATGACTTGTTGATTCGCCAGCATCTGATTCAATTGCTCGAGCGTATATGGACCAGCTTGTTGATTGTTTCGGGCCAAGTAAATCTGCATATAGACTGAATCTCAATATATAAATGTGAACTGATAATAGCTTTGATCAAGATTGTATTGAATTCTGTTTTGAAAACAAACATCCTCTCATCGTAAGATATAGATTAATTGAGGATTTTCAATCATATTTGTCATTAAAAATGAGCCCATACAAAATTGCAAGGATCTGCATTCTTAAAAATATCTTCCTGAACATTCGATGGTTATTTATTATTATTGCCATTTTGATATGACTTTACTGTTGGTATTTGTTTGTCATTACAGTCTTTATGTGTTGATAAGCGTTGATTTAATTATATTTATAAATTCAATTGTTTAGCTTGTGATTGGGTCTTTAGTTATCAATTTTCAAACAATAAATCATAATATCTATCTCATAAAAAAGACCCTATCAAAGGGTCTTTTTTATTCACAATTGCTTATGCTTTTTGCACTTTTTCTTCAGCCAGGAAGAACCAAGTTTCAAGTACCGAGTCTGGGTTTAAAGACACAGAGTCGATACCTTGTTCCATTAACCATTGTGCAAGATCTGGATGATCAGAAGGACCTTGACCACAAATACCGACATATTTGCCAGCTTTACGACATGCTTGAATTGCAAGAGAAAGCAACGCCTTAACTGCAGGGTCGCGCTCATCAAATAGGTGAGAGACAATACCCGAGTCACGGTCAAGACCAAGCGTTAATTGTGTCAAGTCGTTTGAACCAATAGAGAAACCATCGAAATGTTCAAGGAACTGATCTGCCAATAAAGCATTGGTTGGAAGTTCACACATCATGATCACTTTAAGGCCGTTTTCACCGCGCTTAAGACCATTTAATGCAAGAAGTTCAATTACACGTTTCGCTTCAGCAACAGTACGAACAAATGGAATCATGATCTGGATATTGGTTAAACCCATTTCATCACGTGCCTTTTTCAATGCACGACATTCAAGTTCGAAGCAATCACGAAAGTTATCAGAAACGTAGCGACTTGCACCACGGAAACCTAGCATCGGGTTTTCTTCTTCTGGCTCGTATAACTTACCACCGATCAAGTTTGCATATTCGTTAGACTTGAAGTCTGACATACGAACAATGACTGGCTTGTCTGCAAATGCAGCAGCAAGTGTCGAGATACCTTCAACCAGTTTCTCTACATAGAATTCAATTGGAGATGCATAACCTGCAGTACGCGCCATGACTGCTGCACGTGTTTCACGTGGAAGGCTGTCAATATTGATTAATGCTTTCGGGTGAACACCAATCATACGGTTAATAATGAATTCAAGACGCGCCAGACCAATACCTGCGTTTGGAATTTGAGCAAAGTCAAATGCACGATCCGGGTTACCCACGTTCATCATTACTTTAAATGGAAGAGCAGGCATAGACTCAATTGAATTCTTTTGAATTTCAAAATCTAGTGCGCCTTCATAGATAAAGCCAGTATCACCTTCAGCACAAGACACAGTCACTTCCTGACCGTCTACAAGAACTTCAGTTGCATTACCACAACCCACGATTGCAGGAACACCAAGCTCACGTGCAATAATTGCTGCGTGACAAGTACGACCACCACGGTTTGTTACAATCGCAGCTGCACGTTTCATGACTGGTTCCCAATCCGGGTCAGTCATATCAGATACAAGAACATCACCGTCTTGTACTTTGTCCATTTCTTTAATAGACGTCACAATGCGGACTTTACCAGAACCAATGCGTTGACCGATTGAACGGCCTTCACAGATCACAGTACCGCGTTGTTTCAACAGGTAGCGTTCCATGGTGCCGACATTTTCACGGCTTTTTACAGTTTCAGGACGCGCCTGAACGATGTAAATCTTGCCATCATCGCCATCTTTTGCCCACTCGATGTCCATTGGTGCACCGTAGTGGTTTTCAATGATCAGCGCTTGTTTAGCAAGTTCTTGTAATTCTTGGTCGTTTAAAGCGAACTGTTGGCGTTCAGCTTTTTCAACATCCACGACAACGACAGATTTACCTGCAGATGCTTCTTCACCATAAATCATTTTCTGGTGCTTAGAACCCAGGTTGCGACGAAGGATCGCGTGTCGGCCTGCATTTAAAAGCGGTTTAGAAATATAGAATTCGTCCGGGTTAACTGCACCTTGAACGACCATTTCACCCAAACCATAAGATGCAGTAATGAATACTGCATCACGGAAGCCTGATTCAGTATCTAGCGTAAACATCACACCTGCAGCGCCAGTTTCTGAACGAACCATGCGTTGTACACCAGCAGACAGGGCAACTACATCATGGGCAAAGTTTTGGTGTACACGGTATGAGATTGCGCGGTCGTTGTACAAAGATGCAAACACTTCTTTGATTGCGATCAGAACGTTATCGATACCACGAATATTCAAGAAAGTTTCTTGCTGGCCAGCAAAAGAAGCATCCGGCAAATCTTCTGCAGTTGCAGAAGAACGAACGGCAACCGCGATGTCAGGGTTGCCGTTAGAAAGTTCTGCAAATGCTGTACGAACTTCTTGTTCTAATGCAGGCGTAAGTGGAGTATCCACAATCCATTGACGAATTTTTGCGCCAGTTTCAGCGAGTGCATTCACATCATCAACATTGAGTACAGCAAGCTCTGCATTGATTTTAGCGTTTAGGCCACTTTGCTCGAGAAATTCACGGTAGGCATCGGCAGTCGTTGCGAAACCACCTGGCACAGATACACCAGCATTTGATAAGTGGCTGATCATTTCGCCTAGTGATGAGTTTTTCCCACCGACCAGCTCAACGTCGTGCTTCCCTAATTTTTCCAGACCAATTACGCGCGCTTCCAAAGTTGTTACTCCACTTTTGCAGTATTAATCACTATCTCGGCATGAGAGTATAGCAAATCATCTAGGTTTTTGATTTTACTAAGCGACAGTCATGTAAGATCGGTTTACTATAAAGATTATATAGCACTAAGACAAATGTTGGAGGAGAATTTTAATGTCGGAAGGTAAACAAATTCAGCGTAGTGTTTTCTTTATTTCAGATGGTACCGCCATCACCGCTGAAACCCTTGGACACTCGCTGTTAGCGCAGTTTCCGCATGTGAAATTTGACATTCATATTATTCCTTACATTAGTTCCGAAGAAGCGGCTACAAATGTGGTGGCAGAGATCAATGCAAGAGCTCAAATCGACGGTGAAAAACCGCTGGTATTTGATACCCTAGTTGATCCCTATGTGCGCGACATTATTAATACTGCAAATGCAGTAAATCTCGATGTATTTGAAGGGCTTATTAGTAAGTTGGCTGATGAATTAGGCACGATTCCTACAACTTTAGTCGGGCAGACCCACGCGGTGACCGACTCTGAGTCTTATAAGGCCCGTATTGATGCTGTTCATTTTGCTTTAGATAACGACGACGGCGCACGTACCCGTCATTATGATAAAGCTGACCTGATCCTGATTGGTGTATCGCGGTCAGGTAAAACCCCGACCTCTATTTATCTGTCTTTGCAGTTCGGTATTCGCGTGGCGAACTATCCACTGACTGAAGAAGATTTGGATGATAACCGACTGCCAGCCGTGCTGCGACCGCATAAAAACAAGCTGTTTGGCCTGATGATTGATGCGGAACGCCTTGTGGCCATTCGTTCTGAGCGTAAGGCCAATAGCCGTTATGCCAGCTTTAGTCAGTGTCAGATGGAGTTGCGTGCGATTGAAGGAATTTATATTTCGGAAGGCATCAAGTACCTGAATGTGTCTGAAATGTCGATTGAAGAAATCTCAACACGTGTGTTGCAAATGACCGGTTTAAAACGTCGAATCGGTTAAGAAACCAGCCAGAGCCAAACTGCGGTTTGGCTTTGATTTATAGCTAAAAATTACAAGTAAGCATTGATTAATCGAAATAATGTATGAATTTTATAATTCTAAGAAAATACCAACTATCATATTCTGAAATATAAAAGAGTCTTCTTTGCTCATTCTGTTGAATAAATCATCATGTCGGTTCTTGATACGTAAATAAAAATCTCATTATCAGCTTACCAATTTTTTATTTTTACTGTTCAGTACGAGTTATTTTTCTGCTAAATAAGTATGAATAATGATAGCGACTGGATGCTGCTCACCATTGATACAATGAATCGTATTTTCCGAAATTTTCAGAATCGGCCAGGTAATCAGCTGGCAATTTTCACGTTGTAGAGCAGCATAATAATGATCTGATTTCAGATAAATTTTACGGGAAGATGCAAGATTTGGCATTAACTGGCGTCTTAGCCACAAATTCTGCACCTGATTTTCTAAAAACCGCAGAGAGAGTAGACTTTTAATGCGGTTGTTAAATAAGCGACGATTTTTACCAATTAGTGGATGATTAATAATCCGTTGCAGAATTCGGTCGGAACCAGGCAATACAAAAGCGGGATTAATCTGGAAAACTTTCACCGAACGGGCATATTGACTGATTTTATCCAGCTGGCTCACGGTAAACTGATCCGTGCCAATAATCGCAATATCTTTATCTGCATAATCCAATTCTAACAGTTCGGAAGAGGGCACTTTAATTCCATTAAACTGCTGAAAATGTTCGGGGCGATTTTCAAAAATACCAGCGTGTGGATCCTGCTTGGTAGACATTAGAATTCCTTGAATTTATTTAATAATTAATTTTCTTTGTATGAGATATAAACAAAAACTCAAGCCAGGGTAAAGTGAAAAATTTAACTTAGACAGTCATCTATTTGACCAAAATATAAAATCTGATTTTGTTGAGGCTGAATGGGTTTACAGGCGATCCAAAAAGAATGAATTTTAACTTGCTGAGATGGATGAAAGAAATGAAGTGTTCGTTCAAAGAAGAGGCTGTTTAATGGAGGAGGTCGATAGAAATGATTTTACTGGGATGTTTCTTTTAGTCATTTATCTTTAAAGGTGAAAAAACATCTACCCATTGCTGAGAATAGGTAGATGCAGCTTTCATTTACAGACCGTTTTTAATTTGCATCAACAGCTCAAAGTTGTGCAGACGTTTGTCAGTGTCATAGATGTCACAAGTAAAGATAAACTCATCCACATCATATTTGGCTAAAAGCGATTCTAGCCCAGCTTTAACGGTTTCTTTGGAGCCGACCTGAGCCATGGCAAAGAAATTATCGACTGACATTTTTTCCGGCGGCGACCACAGACCTTCCATCGAATCAATTGGTGCTTTAAGTTTTAGGCTTTGCCCACGAATCAGTGATAAAACCCGCTGATAGGCACTAGTCACCAGATATTCTGCTTCTTCATTGGTATCTGCGACACAGGTCGGTACGCCCATCGATACATAAGGACGATCGAGATATTCAGACGGTTCAAAGTTTTCACGATATAATTGAATGGCCTGACCCAGCATACGCGGGGCAAAATGCGAAGCGAAGGAATAAGGTAGGCCGAGTTTTGCTGCCAATTGCGCACTAAACAGACTGGACCCTAATAACCATACAGGTACATGCGTGCTTTGACCCGGCGTTGCCACAATACGCTGTCCTGGAATTGGATCTTTAAAATATTGCAGAATTTCCAGAACATCCTGCGGAAATTGATCTTCGGTTTCCTGACGGCCACGACGCAGGGCACGCATGGTCATTTGATCTGTACCGGGTGCGCGGCCCAGACCCAGTTCAATACGATCCGGATAGAGCGTTGCCAAGGTGCCGAACTGTTCTGCTACTACTAGTGGAGCATGATTCGGCAGCATAATTCCACCAGAGCCTAAAGTTAGGGTTTTGGTATTCGCCAGTAAATAGCCTAAGAGAACTGCGGTTGCTGAACTGGCAATGCCATCCATATTATGATGTTCTGCCAGCCACATCCGGCGATAACCCAATTTTTCTGCTGCTTGGGCAAGTTCCAGCGCATGGTTTAGCGCGAATTGAATAGTCTTGTCGTCACGAACAGGAACCAGTTCGAGTATAGAGAACTGGGTATCGTTAAGCGTACGCATAGTATTACTCTTAAATAGACATCTCTAAAAGCATACGACTTTAGAGAGTATTTGTATATCGAAAAAAATCGATATAAGTGTAAACTAACAGATAAAGATAAAAAATAAAGGCAAAAAAATAAGCATCCGAAGATGCTTATAAAGGAGGAAAGAATAAGCGGAGAGAATCTTAACGACGACGGTTGTTATAACGATAATCGTTATAGCGGTAGTTACGAGAAGAATTATAGCGACGTTCGTTGCGGTCATCATAACGACGGTCTTCGCTGACTTTCTTACCTAAAGCTGAACCACCTGCTGAACCCAGTGCCGCACCGATGTAACCACCGTTGGTGCCTGCCATATTTCGGCCAACTGCATAACCTGCACCGCCACCTAAAGCACCACCGATAATCGCACCATTACGGTCACGTTTATTTGCAGCTACTGCGGCACCTGCACCGCCACCAATCGCTGAACCGATTGTTGCGCCAGTGGTACCACCCATTTTATTACCTACTGCGGCACCAACAACACCACCTAGTGCAGAAGCTAAGGCTGTATTGGTTGTATTGCCTGCATTGGCAGCTGTCATACCCATGGCTGAGGTTGCTACGACAGCGATCATTAGAGATTTATAGTTCATGAGGACACCTTTTATATATCTAGCTATATTTTGTTGATGAGATAAATTTAATCTAGCAAGCGCCAAACAGCATGGAGGCAATGTTGGCGAATTGTGATTTTTATCTCCTTAATTGATTCATGATGTGGACAGGATAATTCCATGTATTACTTGAAATTTCATGTTATGAAACAGTAATAAAAAAAAGCACCAAAAGGTGCTTTTCATGTTAAATGTAGCGTCTGGTCTAAACAGCCTGAGCACAAATTAACGGTAACGTTTTTTCCAGTGTTTAGAGCGTTTTTCAGCTGCTTTATCTTTGGCAATCTTGTTACCTAGTGCAGCACCACCGGCAGCACCTAAAGCTGAACCGATATAACCGCCGTTAGTACCGCCCATATTTTTACCTACGGTATAACCTGCACCGCCACCTAGGGCACCACCAATGGCAGATTCAGTACGGTTTTTCTTGCTGCTTGCAACTGCTGCGCCGCCAGCACCACCTAAAGCAGCACCAATGGTTGCGCCGGTATTACCACCCATGTTTTTACCTAATGCTGTACCTGCAACACTACCTAAAGCACTTGCTGCTGCAACACGCGCTGTACTGTCGGCATGTGCGTTTACGGTCATCATTGAACCAGCAGCTAAAACTGTACTCATTAAAAGTGCGTTGAGTTTCATGTTATCACTCCGTGTCCATCTACAGGACTGTAGTTATTTCGATGCGGAAAATGTAACAAATCATGCCCAAAACAATATGAAGATGTTTCTTCATAATTCCCTGCTTTATTTGGCGAATTGTAAAATCGGCAAGAAATTAAGAATAAGATCGACTATAAAAAAGTCAATTCCACTGTTTTTAATCATATTTGTTAACAAATGCTGTAGAGCACGAATGATAGCAACGCGGACTTACTCAATAATGATGTTCATTAGAAGCCAGAGTCGTTAAACTAGGCGCAATTTTTTGATTTCGCTGTGCTAAATCGGTTTTTAGTCGCAGCCTATGTTTGAGATTTTTTAGAAAATGAAAGAATCGTTACGTTTACGATTAGACCAACTCTCTGACCGCCATGAAGAATTGACCGCATTACTGGCTGATGTTGAAGTCATTTCTGATAATAAGCGCTTCCGTCAATTGTCACGTGAGCATAATGACTTAACAGAAATCACCAATGTCTGGACCAAGTACAGACAGGCTGAAGAAGACATTGAAACAGCTCAGGCCATGCTGTCAGATCCGGACTTTAAGGAAATGGCGCAGGAAGAAATTAAAGAGAATAAAGCTTTAATTGAATCGCTTGAAGCAGACCTGAACATCTTGATGATTCCGAAAGATCCGAATGATGCCAACTCGGCTTATCTTGAGATTCGTGCCGGAACCGGCGGCGATGAAGCTGCGATTTTCTCAGGCGATTTATTTCGTATGTATAGTAAATATGCGGAAAACCAAGGCTGGCGTATTGAAATCCTCTCTGAAAATGAAGGCGAACATGGTGGCTATAAAGAAGTCATCTGCCTGATTAATGGTGACGGGGTTTACGGTCGTCTAAAATTTGAAAGTGGTGCGCATCGTGTACAGCGTGTACCAGCGACCGAATCACAAGGCCGTGTGCATACCTCAGCATGTACCGTTGCGATTCTTCCTGAAATTGATGTCGATACCTCGGTTGAAATCAACTCATCTGATTTGCGCATTGATACCTATCGTGCTTCAGGTGCAGGTGGTCAGCATGTTAACAAAACCGATTCTGCAGTACGTATTACTCATATTCCAACCGGCACCGTAGTGGAGTGTCAGGAAGAGCGTTCACAGCATAAGAACAAGGCCAAAGCGATGGCACTGCTGGTATCACGTTTGGAAAATGCCAAACGTGCAGCAGCAGATGCAGCAACCTCGGAAATGCGTCGTGACCTGGTGGGATCGGGGGATCGTTCAGAACGTATCCGTACCTATAACTATCCGCAAGGTCGTATGACAGATCACCGCATTAACCTGACTTTATACAAGCTGGATGCCGTGATGGAAGGTGATTTGACTGAATTGCTGGACAGCCTGCATCGCGAATATCAGGCGGATCAATTGGCCATGCTTGCACAGCAGAATGGTGGATAATGAATATTTTACAAGCCTTGGCTTTACGCGGCGAAGCTGAAAGTTACGAACGTCAGGAAAATGCCTGGTTACTGGAACACATCACCAAGATTGATTCATTTGATCTGCTGATAAAAAAGGATCAGGAGTTAACGCCGGAACAGGAACAGGCGTATAAAGACGGATTGGCGCGTATTGCTGCCGGTGAGCCTTTGGCTTATGTCACTGGTTCACAGCCATTCTGGACTTTAGACCTCAAAGTGACCAAAGATACCTTGGTGCCACGTCCGGATACTGAAGTGCTGGTTGAGACTGTGTTGAAATTGGATCTGCCTGATGATGCCCGTGTGGTGGATTTGGGTACAGGTACTGGTGCAATTGCCTTATCACTGGCATCTGAACGTTCTAACTGGACACTAACCGCTTCCGATATCTACGAGCCTACGCTTGAGGTGGCGAAATATAATGCGGAACAACATGATATTGAGAATGTGGAATTTGTTCTGGGTTCATGGTTGAAACCATTTGGCCGTCAATTCTTTGATGCCATTGTATCGAATCCACCTTATATCGATGCTGATGATGTGCATATGCAGAATCTGGCGACTGAACCGGAACGTGCGCTGGTGGCAGATAAAAAGGGGCTGGCCGATATTGAAATGATTATTCTGCAAGCCAAGAAGCATTTGACTGTCAATGGTTGGGTGGTGCTTGAGCATGGTTATGATCAGGCAGACGCCGTACAACATCTATTTAAACAGGCGGGTTATAAGCAAGTCCGCACGGTTAAAGATTATGGCGGGAATGATCGCGTAACTTTGGGTCAATGGCCACATTAATCTGTCATCTATCTTTATAAAAAAGCGACCGATGTGGTCGCTTTTTTATTGGATTTTTTCTTTATAAATTCCTGACTGCATCTGAAACCTTAAGTATTTTGAATGATATGACGCCAACGCAGTATAACTAAAAACAAAAAAGCGATGCCAGAGCACCGCTTTCGAGGAATACTTAAAAAAGAATTACATTGGATAGTCTTGTAGACAGTCATAGACTTCTACCTGATCCAAACTGCCAGTTTCCATTGCCAGACAAAGTGCCACAACTTTCAAAGTGTCTGCCAGAGATCTTTCATCTTTCAAGGCAATACCTTGTTGTAATTCATTGATACGTTCTGCCGGAATTTCAAGGGCCTGAGCCGCTTCCACAGCATCTATCTGATTAAAGAAGTGCAGAATTGCATCTTTCAGTTCTGCATCCGATGCATTTAAAATCCCTTGATTCAACTGTTCTGTAATGAGATCAGTCGAAGAAAATAAAGCTTTAGAGAAGTTTTGGACAAGATTTTGCCCAAGCACATCAGTCATCTTTAACATGGAGATACCTTCAACTAGAAAGGAAAATGGAGAGTACAGCCAATAGCAAAAGTGCTATAAATTGAGTGAAAAATAATCTATTTCCGGGTGAATTGCAAAGCTTTCTGGGTGACTGTGTAGTCCTGCTAATATATATTTTAGGGCTTGAAATATATAATCATAATAAAAATAAATGTTTAGAATCCAAGTATTTTTTCGGTAATATTTTTAAAGTCTAATTTTATATAAATTATCTAATATTATTTTGTCGATACGCACCTGGACTGACGCCAGTCCACTTTTTGAATGCACGATGAAATGCACTGGATTCCTGAAAGTTAAGCTGATCGCTGATCTCTTGTAAACTTTGTTCAGTACGGGTCAGTAATTCAATTGCGGTATCCCGGCGTATCTCATTTTTTAATTGCTGATAGCTGACACCTTCACTTTTTAAACGCCGTTGCATGGTGGCTTCAGACATATTCATTTTTAAGGCTAGTTCATTCAGTTCCAGCCATTCTGCCGGCGAAACCTGTAGCAATTTTCGGCGAATCTGGGTGCTCAAGGCATAGGGGTTTTTAAAACGCACCAATAAATTTTGTGGTGTTTGCTGAATAAACTGATACCAAGACTGAGTATCCTGTTTAATCGGCAGTTGCAGATAGCTGGCATCAAATTGCACGTAATTTTCGCTGGCCTGATATTCAATCTGTTCACAGAATCGAACTTTGTAATCAAAATCATTCAGTGGTGCTGCACATTTCAATTGAATCTGATTAAGCAAAATCCGTTGTCCACTTAACCAGCAGATCAGGGTATGAATCAGCATCAGATAAGTCGCATAACTAAACATGCGTTTGGTTGTTTTTAAATCATAAATCACGATATAGGCATAGTGTTCCTCAACCATGAGCGTGCTTTGCAGGTCGTCCAAAACCAAGTTGAGAAATTGCAGAATGTTTTGCAGCGCTTTTTCCAGTGTATCTGCCTGCATAACCATTTTCGAAAGCAATTTAAAACTGCCACGACGCATGGCATGGCTGTCCATGCCAAAAAATTCGTCATTCATGCTGTCTGCAAGCACAGTCCATAATTGGGCAAATTGGCTGACCGACACGCGTGCCTTGGGAGCATTTAATACTTCTGCTGGGATATTGGCTTTTTTCAAAATGGCAGGGATATCAAATTGCAGCCGTTTGGCATCCAGCAATGCTTCGTTCACCAGGTCAATCGAGATGGTGCCTTTGCTATATTCCAGTGCAGGCTTATACATATTCAGTCTGACATCCTTGTTTTCATTGTTCAAATACATCATGCAAGATGCAATATTTGGAAATTGTACAGAATAAAAACTCTGTTTACTCTGCATATTAAGTCGTATCTGAAATAGAAAAATCGCTAGGAAATAAACATGAACATTCAGGGAAAAGTTATTGTGATCACTGGTGGTGCCTCAGGTTTGGGTGCAGCTACAGCGACTCATTTGGTTGAACACGGTGCTAAAGTGATTCTGGTCGATATGAATCAGGAGCGGGGTGAAGTACTACAGCAGCAACTGGGTTCACAGTCTGAGTTTGTACAGCTTGATGTTACCGATGAACAAGCCGTTGAAAGTTTCTTCGCTCATGTTGAAAGTACGTATGGTCAACTGAATGGTCTGATCAACTGTGCCGGGATTGCACCGTCTGCCAAAGTATTGGGACGAAACGGCATCCATGAATTGACAATGTTCCAAAAAGTGCTGAATATTAATGTAAACGGTACTTTTAATATGTTGCGTCATGCGGCGGCTTTAATTGCAAAATATGAGCTGCAAGCCGGTGAAGAAGAACGTGGGGTGATTGTGAATACTGCCTCTGTGGCTGCTTATGATGGTCAGATTGGCCAGACTGCTTATGCTGCTTCAAAAGGTGCAGTCGTCGCAATGACCTTACCTTTGGCACGTGAACTGGCTCGTGAGGCAATTCGTGTCATGACTATCGCGCCGGGCATTATGGAAACTCCGATGCTGAAAGGCATGCCGCAAAATGTCCAGGATGCTTTGGGGCAAATGGTGCCATTTCCATCGCGTCTGGCCAAACCACAGGAATTTGCCCAGCTGGTGGGACATATCTTTGAAAATGGTTATTTGAATGGTGAAGTGATTCGTCTAGATGGTGCAATCCGTATGGCGCCAAAATAATTTTTTAAATAAACACATTTTCTCTGATTCATCAAAATGGCAATGACGTATCAGGGAAAGTTGCATGCTGAATTTGCCGAATATATCCAGAAAGCATCACATTTCTGGCAGTTAAAAAGTCCTTGCTAATGCTGGATAGAAAAAAATAAAGAAGGGAAATACCCGTGATTTTAAATGATGAACAAAAAATGATTCAGGACATGATGCGTAACTATTCGCAGCAGAAACTGAAACCGACGGCGGCCTTACGCGACAAAACGGCACAATTTCCAGCACAAGAACTTAAAGAGCTTGGTGAGCTTGGTGCATTGGGTATGACAGTGGCTGAAGAATGGGGTGGTGCAGGTCTGGATTATGTATCATTGGTTTTGGCGCTAGAGGAAATTGCCGCAGGAGATGGTGCAATCTCGACGATTATCAGTGTGCAGAATTCTTTGCCTTGCGGCATTACCCAGCGTTATGGCACTGAAGCACAAAAACAGCAGTATTTAACTAAGCTGGCGACAGGTGAATGGCTTGGCTGTTTCTGTTTGACAGAACCTCAGGCCGGTTCGGATGCCAGTTCGCTGGAGTGTAAAGCCGAACGTGATGGTGATGAATGGGTGCTAAATGGCACCAAGCAGTTTATCACGACAGGTAAACACGCACAGATTGCACTAGTCTTTGCTGTGACTGATAAATCTGCAGGGAAAAAGGGTATTTCATGCTTTCTGGTGCCGACCGATGCACCGGGTTATATCGTGTCACGCCTAGAAGAGAAAATGGGTCAGCATTGTTCGGATACCGCGACCATCGTTCTGGATAACTGCCGGATTCCGGCTGCCAACCTGCTGGGCCAGGAAGGTGAAGGCTATAAAATTGCCTTGTCGAATCTTGAATCGGGTCGGATCGGCATTGCAGCACAATCAGTCGGTATGGCGCGGGCTGCACTAGATGCTGCAGTGGAATATGCCAATGAACGCAAAGCCTTTGGTGTGGAAATTGTGCAGCATCAGGCTGTGGCGTTCAGGCTTGCAGATATGGCGACCCAAATTGAAGCCGCACGTCAGCTTGTCTTGCATGCTGCAACGTTAAAAGATGCAGGCTTGGCGTGTTTAAAAGAAGCATCGATGGCAAAGCTGTTTGCATCGACCATTGCAGAGCGAGTCTGTTCAGATGCGATCCAGATTCATGGTGGCTACGGTTATGTCTCTGATTTTCCGGTTGAGCGTATCTATCGTGATGTGCGAGTGAGCCAGATTTATGAAGGTGCATCAGATATTCAACGACTGGTGATTGCACGTGAAGTGTGTCAACGCTGATTGTTAAATTAAAAAAAACAGACTTTGATTAATGTTCAAATTCTGCACTTACATGGATGGATATGGAAATTGCAGGATTCAACTGAACATGATGATCTAAAGACATACAGTGCGAATAATCGAAAAATAAGCTTTATTCATGTTCTAGCCATAGGGCATGAATGCAGATTTGAGAAAGTATGCTGATGGAATCAGCAGGAACAACAAATACAAATGGACAAACTCAGGCAAGGTCGCCTGAAAACTACAACAGGAAAGAGGTTGTCGTCATGAAGACACTAGAACAGGCATATGCTGATTTTAATTTTGAAAATATGGTTCAGGAACATCTGGTTGGAAACGCAGAGAACATCAATGCGTATACCGAATGCTGTGGTCGCTACCTGGGTCAAAACCGAACTGCACTGATCTGGGAAGGCAAAAACGGAGACGCAGAGCAGTGGACCTTTGAACAGCTGGCCGTGGCTTCAGGGCAGTTGGCCAATTATATGCATTCTCTGGGTTTAAAGGCCGGCGACTGTATTGCAGGGTTACTGCCAAGAACGCCAGCACTCTTAATTACCATATTGGCCACCTGGCGGATCGGTGCCATATACCAACCTTTATTTACTGCTTTTGAAAGTAAAGCCATTGAACATCGCATCAGTACCGCTGGCACCCAGTTGATTGTTACTGATGAAGAGCAGCGACTGAAACTCCATGATCTCAATGTCCCGAATATTCTGACTGTGCATCAGGCAGCGGCAGATGACTATCAAGATGCGGATTTCTGGACAGCCTTACAGCAACAACCGGAAGAGTTTGAACCGGTAAATTGCCAGTTTAATGATGTCTTCCTGATGATGTTTACTTCAGGCACCACAGGCTTGGCGAAATCGGTTCCTGTGCCTTTAAAAGCCTTGTTGGCCTTTAAGGGTTATATGCTGCACGCTGTAGATCTGCGAGATGAAGATTCCTTCTGGAATCTGGCAGATCCGGGCTGGGCGTATGGACTGTATTATGGTATTGCAGGGCCGTTGAGTTTAGGGCACAGCATCATCATGGATGAACGTGGATTCAGTGTCGATAACGCCATACAAATCATTCAAAAATATCAGGTCAGCAACCTGACCGGCTCGCCAACCGCATTCCGTATGTTCTTTGGCTTTAAAGAAAAATTTGATGCAGGTATCAGTTCGCATTTACGCGTGGTAAGCAGTGCAGGTGAGCCGCTCACGCCTGAAGTGATTCAGTGGTTCAATCATGATTTAAATGTGAATATCTATGATCAATATGGACAGACTGAACTGGGTATGGTGATCGCCAATCATCATGGCCTGGAGCATTATAAAAAAGTCGGTTCAGCTGGTTTTGCCATTCCTGGGCATCGTTTTGCTGTATTGAACAAAGAACATCAGGAAGTAGAAAAAGGCGGTATTGGAACACTTGCTATCGACTGTTCAGCTTCACCTTTGATGTGGTTTGAAGGCTATGCAGGGCATAACCGCAAGTCATTTGTCGGGCAGTATTATCTCACTGGTGATACCGTGAAGCTGAATGAATATGGCGGTATTGATTTTATTGGGCGTGCAGACGATGTCATTACAACCTCGGGCTATCGGGTTGGGCCTTTTGATGTAGAAAGTACCTTGCTTGAATGTGAGGAAGTGCTTGAATCCGCAGTCGTTGGAAAGCCAGATCCAGAACGAACAGAAATTGTGAAAGCCTTTGTAGTGCTTAAATCGGCTTATCCTGCTACTGAAGATTTAATGTTGAAACTGCAAAGTTATGTACGTTCACGCTTATCCAAACATGCCTATCCGAAAGAGATTGAGTTTGTAGAAGCTTTGCCTAAAACATCGAGCGGCAAAATTCAGCGCAATTTACTCAAACAGCAGGAAATAGCCAAAGTCCAAGAGATGAAGCGAGTCAGTTAATTTAGTTAGTTAGTTTCTCAAATTAGTTTTTTGATTGAATGCTAAAAGGTTGCCATGGCAGCCTTTTGGTTTTTTAGGAAATAAATCTTCTACTTAAATTTTAGTCAGATATTGAGCTGATTTTCCCAAGCTTATATTTTTAAGAGAGCAGATTAAGGCAAGCAAAAATTATAATTTTTTATGTCATTACAGTGGAATTACATTGATATTTAAAATTAAATATATCAAAAAATTAGCCTCTTAATTTCAAGAGGCTAAATCTCATTCATTACCAGATATTACTTTGTAGATTCACTTTTTGATGTTCTGCATGCGGTTCGCCCGCTTCACCAGTTACGCCGCCTTTTAAGGCTTTAAAAAGCTGGGTGACTTTGTTGTCTGTCACATTCCAATATTCTGCGCTGATTGCTTCAGCAATCAATACCCGTACGGTAGGATCATCTTTGCCTTCAAACCAGTTTTCAGCCCACGGATTCCACAACTGTTCAATCAGAATGCGGTCAGTACTGATCTGGGCATGAGCACTGATCGACACATAGATACCATCTGATGGTTTTGCAAAAGACAGACCAATCTGACCACGGCCTGTTTCTGTTGCTTTGACCAGATCATTGGTGTTACGCAGGATGAAATATAAGTTTTGACGTTCATTCATCTGCTCGGAGTTCAGCATGGTCATCGGCTGGGAGTGTATTTCATGTGTGTCGGTTAAATGGCTGATCATGGTGTAACGAACATCCTTGATCAATTCCCATAATTTTTCACGATTATCATGTTGAGTATTGTTATGCTCGGTCATGTATGTTCTCCATACGATTTTATGAAAGCTGAAAAGATTGCTTGGTATTTTCAGATTAATCATATTTAGAGACAGATGCCTTAGGTCTCACTGAACTCATACATTTTCATACTCAAATATAGGCAGAGACTACAGAATTGCTAAACAAGACAGCTCGATTTACAGGGAAATTTAATAACAAAGATTTTAAAAACTTCAGGTCTGACACCTTTTATAAGTTAGAAAAAGCTGTTTGCCGGAACCATTGAATTGAGGTGATTCAAAAAATCTTGCCAAGCCATAGCCGCTGCATCTTGATACCGAGCGTTTAGCTGATATGCTATTTGCCATCAACGATGGCCGAACCATTTATTGATGTGCTGTGAATTGAATGTGAGATTGATATTCCAGAGATTTATCAGTCCTTAAAAAATTCAGTAAAGCTAATTTTTGCGATCATTGTTAAAAATTTTCGAAACAAGGAAAGACGTTGTCTACATTTAACATGGATGCCATATCCCCAGAATTCGAACTCACCGATGCTGAACTGCATCTGTATAGCCGTCAGATTCTTCTGGATGGCTGGGATATTGACGCTCAAGAACGGTTAAAATTTTCTAATGTCTGCATTATTGGTTGTGGCGGGATAGGCTGTGCACTGGCAGAACTTCTGGCACGTGCAGGTGTGGGAAAAATTACCCTGATCGATCCGGATACCATCGAGATGAGTAATTTACAGCGACAACTGGCATTTATACCGCAGGATATTGGATTTTATAAGGCAGAAACGCTGGCCAAAAGACTGAGTCAGGTTAATCCGAACCTACAAGTTGAATATGTGAATCAGGCCTTAACGGCTGAAAATGTAGTAAGTGTGATTGAGCATCAGGATCTGGTATTGGATGGCTGTGATCAGTTTGCCACACGTTATCTGGTCAATCATATTTGCGTGGAGCTGAATGTGCCCTTATTGAGTGCTTCTGCGATTGGCTTGCAAGGTCAGCTATTTATGGTCGAAGGGGATTCCGCCTGTTATGCTTGCCTGTTCCCGCCAGAAAATCAGGCCGATGAAAGTCTGCGCTGTGCAGATTCCGGTGTACTGGCGACCACACCGAATGTGATGGCCAGCTTGCAGGCACATCATGCCTTGTTATATCTGGGATTAGGTCAGATACCACTTCGACAAAAACTGTTGTTGTGGGACGGACTGAGTTTTAAGCAGCGGATTCTCGCTTTCGAAAAAGATACAGATTGCCTGATCTGTCAGGCAAGATAAGCCTGCAAAGTCCAATTTTTTTGCTACACTGCGTTTAATTAATTTTTCCTAAGACATTATGAAAAACAATATCTGGTTAGATGGAATACGTTCAGTTGCCCGTATGGGAGAAACAGCAGTCGTTGCGGCAAAGGCGGGCTTTAAATATGCTACTGAAAAGCCGAGCAATGCCAAACTGATGCGTGAAACTTTTGAATCCTTAGGTTCAACTTATATCAAGCTGGGTCAGTTTATTGCCAGCACACCGTCGCTGTTTCCACGTGAATACGTTGAAGAATTTCAGGGTTGTCTGGATCAGACACCACGCTTGCCGTTTAGCTATATTCAGCAAGTGTTGGCTTCTGAATTTGCAGGACGTAATCTGGATGAAATCTTTGCATCAATTGACGAAACCCCATTAGCCTCTGCATCTATTGCACAGGTGCATGCGGCCAAATTGGTGTCTGGCGAAGATGTGGTGATTAAGGTACAAAAACCGGGTGTAGAGACCATTTTGTACACTGACTTGAACGTCCTACATTGGGCAACCAAGTTACTGGAAAAAGCAGTCCCTAAAGTCAAGTTTGCTTCACTGGCTGACATTGTCGAAGAAATCAAAACCCGTATGGTACGTGAAGTTGATTTCATTGAAGAAGCCCAGAATCTGGATGATTTCGTTAATTACCTGAATATCACCAACAATCAGGCAGCCACTGCGCCGAAGGTTTATCATCAATATTCGACCCGTCGTGTGCTCACCATGCAGCGTTTATACGGTGTGCCTTTGACAGATTTTGAAGTGGTCAAAAAAGTATCCAAAGATCCATCTCAAGTACTCATCACTGCGATGAATACCTGGTTCGGAAGCTTGATGATGTGTAACAGTTTCCATGCCGATCTGCATGCAGGCAACCTGATGCTGCTCGAAGATGGCCGTGTCGGTTTTATTGATTTCGGTATCGTTGGTCAGCTCAAGCCTGAGGTATGGACGGCATGTATGGCATTCATGGATTCATTGCAACATACCAATTATGAGCTGATGGCACAAAACATGCTGAAAATGGGCATGACCGCTGTGCAGATTGATACCAAAGTTTTGGCTGCTGATCTGGAACGTTTATTTAGTGGCGTGTTGATGGCAGATCCACAGGAATTGTTAACGTCTAATCCTGCTGACCTGAACGATATCATGATGGATATGGTGGCTGTGGGTGAACGTCACGGGATCCGGTTCCCGCGCGACTTTGCCTTGCTATTCAAACAAATGTTGTATTTCGACCGTTTTATGCGAATTCTGGCGCCGTATACCGATATCTATGCCGATCAGCGTTTGCAAATGGTGCAAAGCATGGATCCTAATCTGCTGTTAAAGCATTAATTTAATCCCTCCCGACCTCCCTTTCTAAAGGGAGGAGTGTCTCATTGCTTGATAAAGTAGAAGCGATAAAAGTCCCTCTTTATAAAAGAGGGATTTAGGGAGATTAGTTGTAAATATCATATTCTCGAGCAATCCAATGGACGCCATTATTATTGAAGGTTTAAAAGTTGAGACAGTCGTTGGCTGCTTTAACTGGGAGCGTCAAATTATTCAGCCTTTAATGCTGGATTTGATCATTCAAACCGATTTGGAACAGGCATCAAACTCAGATGCACTTGCAGATACGTTGAATTATGCAGAAATTTGTGAGATTTCCAGTAAAGTCATTCAAGACGCCAAGCCTGAATTGATTGAACATGCAGCAAAGTTAGTGCTGAATGCACTTTTTACTACCTTTACAGCAATTGAATCGATTAATATTACGATCCGTAAGCCTGCCATTATCGCGCAAGCCAATTCTGTAGGGATACGTCTTGAACGCCACCGAAACGATTTTCGCCCTAGCATTAGCGAGTAATTGTCATCCTCAGCAACACTTTCAAGCTGCACAGCAACGTATTTCTGAATGGGGAGAAGTTCAGTTTTCTCCCATTTATATGATTCCTTGCCGTGATGGCATCGGCGCAGATTACTGGAATGCAGCGTGTTTATTGCGAAGTTCGGTGTCTAGTGAAGACCTGATTGAGCTGCTCAAACAGCTGGAACAGGCATCAGGGCGAGTACGTCCATCACATCAGATTACTTTGGATGTTGATTTGATTGCCTGGGGATCCGATCTTCAACATATGCAGTTTAATGAAAAAAAATTGCCTTTGGCTTTGGATGTGAAAGTGCCCATGTTTGATATCTGGCATGATGCCATGTTCGAACATGGATCACATAGCTTCCCAACAGTTGAACAGCTGATTTAAATCAAATCACCTAATTTTTTGCTCATAAATTTTATCCAGTAAGAATGATTAACCAACCTGATCAAACAAGATCAGGCTTTTTTATGATTCAATTTTTTGTTTTAGATGAAAAGAAAAATTCAGATAAGATGAGGTGCTTAAGTATAGAGCTCATTTAAAAATGAAAATATTAGAAATCTTGGTTTCGGTGATTTTAATCCTTGGGATTCTTTATGTGATCCAATGGGGATTTCATGGTTTTCCGACGGGAAATTAATATTTGATTGATTTAAAGCTCTGGAATTTATTTTAAGATCAGTAAAAACCCTCAAAGCAGTAAAAATGCCTCATCGCTCTTTCACTTTTTCTTGTTATAAAAAATGATCAGCAATATGATAATGATCGCCAAGATGGCAAGAATAACCGTAGTTTCCATAACAATACCTCTCATGCATAGATCTTAGGTTTTAAATATCTAAATTAAAACCGAACATATATTAATTAAACTCAAGTTTTGTTAGAGCGGCTAGTTTTTGAAAAAACATTTTTCAGTGATGTTAATACAAGAGCCGCTCAATCCTATTCTTTGTCTAGCTAAAAAATAAACACATATTTAGGCAACAGACACATTAAATAATGATCCGATCCATGCACTGAATAACATGGCGATAATTCCCCAGAGCATCACCCGAACTGCACCTCTCCAGACGCTTACTCCACCGGCATAGCTTGCCAGTGCACCCATCATCCCCAGGCTTAAAACGCCAATCAGCATGACGCCTTTATCCAGATAGTGTTCCGGTAAAATCATAATTGAAATTAAAGGAAATAATGAACCTACCGTAAAGGCCATGGCCGAAGAAAATGCAGCGAGAAAGGGTTGGGCAGAGGTATGTGCTGAAATACCAATTTCATCCCGGGCATGGGCATCCAAGGCATTATGGTCGGTCAGCTGTTCAGCGACCTGTTGTGCCAAAGCAGGTTCCAGACCTCGTTGTATATAAATCGTTTTGAGCTCATTTAACTCATGCGTGGGATGGCGTTGTAGTTCGCGCTCTTCCATGAGTAGATCATTGGTTTCAATGTCTTGCTGGGATTTAACCGAAATATATTCACCGGCCGCCATTGATGCGGCTCCAGAAATCAATCCGGCAACACAGGTCACCAATAAAATTTCTGTAGATGCTCCACTGGCTGCAATACCCACCACCAGACTGGTGACCGAAATAATCCCGTCATTTGCCCCCAGTACAGCTGCACGAAGCCAACCCGCGCGTTCGATATAATGTTTTTCAAGATGGTATGAATGGCGCACAATGAAGCCCCTTTTTTATTATCATCATGATTATATTAAATTTAAGTCATGTATAGATAGTAGGATTGAATCGATCTGAAAATTATCTTGAATGATCAGCTCATCGTGCGCTTGGCTGAGCATTTTATCAATCCAAGATAAAATCGAAGTGAGATTCATAAGTTCAAGAAATCAGACGCACTTGATACATAATTGATTTACGAATGGTAAAAATGACTAAAGCAAATCAAACATATCGAACAAAATAATAGCTGAGTGAGTTGGTTTAAAAAGAGAATTATCATGAAAGAAAAACATGAAAGCCATAAATGCTTGGTATGCGGCAAGCACTTTCTTCTGAAAAATCTCACCCCGATGGGAACAGTCAGACAAGTCATTACCGAAGAGATTGCCAAAGATATTCCAGGCTGGACACCGCAAGATTATATTTGCCAGGCAGATTTAACCCAGTACCGTATACAGTATGTACATTCATTATTAAGTTCGGAAAAGGGTGAAGTGACTGATCTTGAGTTTGAAGTGATTGATAGCATGCATCAGCATGAACTGATTACCAAAAATGTGGAAACGACCTTAGAGCAAAAGTGGACCTTGGGAGAAAGGCTCGCCGATAAAATTGCAACTTTTGGTGGAAGCTGGACCTTTTTGATTTGTTTTGCAATCTTCTTGGGCCTGTGGATTACGATAAATACTGTGGTGATGGTGACACGACCTGCTGATCCTTATCCTTTTATTCTGTTGAATTTAATCCTATCCTGTCTTGCGGCGATTCAGGCACCTATTATTATGATGAGCCAGAACAGACAGGAAGCAAAAGACCGCTTACGTTCGCAAAATGATTATCAGATCAATTTAAAAGCCGAGCTGGAAATCCAACACTTGCATGAAAAATTAGATCATCTGCTGCTACATCAATGGGAACGGCTGGCGCAAATTCAGGAAATCCAGCTGGACCTGCTTTCTGAAATGAGCAAAAAAGATTAAAGGATGCTGTGGGGGAATCTCTATTATTTTATAGAGCTTATAAGTAATAAGATCGCCATATGCCTTGAGTTGTTATTATCTCGCTCAAGATTTGACCCATATTAAAAAGCCCACAAATGAGTGGGCTCAAACTAAAACCGTCTTATTTAAATAAAATAACTGGTTTTGGTCATCAACTTGGAAATGCCTGTCATGGCGATCTTAACTGGAACGGGTAAATCTACACCGCCAGCATTTAACGCTGTATCCCGATGATGCAGTTCATCTTCATTCATCTGTTCTAGAATACGACGAGAACGTTCATCCTGCGGTGGCAACTGGCTAATATGATGCTGTAAATGCATGCTGACCTGACGTTCTGTTTCAGCCACAAAACCCAAGCTGTATTTGTCACCTGCGATTCCGGCAATCGCGCCCATACCAAAGGAAAGACCGTACCAGACCGGATTGAGTAGGCTGGTATGGCTATCCAGTTCTTTTAAGCGGTCTTCACACCAGGCCAGATGATCCTGTTCTTCAATCGCTGCCTGTTCCATTTCACGACGTACATTCGGGAGTTTAGCCGTCATCGCCTGACCATGGTACAGTGCCTGTGCGCAAACCTCACCACTATGATTGACCCGCATTAAACCTGCTACATGACGTGCATCACTGACCGTTAATTGTGTTTCTACCGGTTGGGCCGGATTTTCACGTTGGGCCGAAGTCGTGCCCGGGACTAGACTGCGTAATGCCTGGTCAAAAGAGTGAATCAGTTTATCGAGACCTGTATATTGACGCATGAATTAATCCTCCAAGGGCGCTTTTGCAGTTTTGATCATTGGTTTCAGCCGGTAAAGTAGCCATAGGGTAAACAGGCCACTTAATACTGCGGTAATACAAAAAAGTATTTTAAGATCAAGCTCTAAAACACTCAAAATAATAATCGAGAATATAGCAGAAGATACCATGAAAACGGCATTCAGAATGTTATTTGCTGCAACCACACGCGCACGATGTGAGCGAGGAGAATGCGCCTGCATCATGGCATACAGCGGTACAATATAAAAACCGCCACTCACCCCGAGTAAGGTCACTGCTAGCATCACATGATAATAGCTCCAGCCCTGCTGAAAAACTTCTGCTAGACCGATTAATGCACCTGTACGTTCCGGAACAAAAGCCAGACTCGCGGCCAGATACAGGGCAAAGATCACAAGACCGATTGCACCAAAAGGCACCATTTTAATATTGACCTGGCTGCCGCCAATTTTACGGCACAGGAAAGAACCTAGTCCGATTCCGACAGAAAAGAAAGTTAGCAACAGACTGGCGACATTTTCCGAGGCATGCAGATTTTGTAGTGTCAGCTGTGGAATCTGAGTCAGATAGGTGGCACCATAAAACCAGTACCATGAATTGCCCAGTAAAATGGTAAATACTAAAGGCAGGCCTTTGGCATATTTCAAGGTTTGCAAACTGGTACGAAAAAAGTTCCAGTCAACTTGCAGCTCAGGCGCGGGAATACTTTGCTTGAGGATATAACGGCAGGATACATAGCCAATCAAGGCGATGCTGATCACGGTTAAACTGATCCAGATGAGGTTGCCAGCGGAAGCTGCAATGACTGCACCGCCCAGAATCATACCGAATAGGATTGCCAGAGAAGTTCCGGACTGAAACAGGGCATTGCCGGACATCAGTTCATTGGGTTTCAGCACTTCCGGTAAAATCGCGTATTTGATCGGGCCAAAGAACGTGGACTGGGTTCCCATCAGGAATAAAGCAAATAACAGAATCCATAAATTACCGAGCAGGAAACCGATCGTTCCTAGCAACATAATGACAATTTCCAGAAGCTTGAGATAGCGAATCAGCTGTGAACGTTCATATTTATCGGCAATCTGACCGGCAGTGGCTGAAAAAATAAAATAAGGCAAAATAAATAGTAAAGCCGCCAGATTATTCAATGTGCTGATGCTGGCCGATTGCTGTTGAATCCAGCCATAAGTGATCACCAGCAGTAACGCCTGTTTAAATACATTATCGTTTAATGCACCAAAAAACTGCGTCAGAAACATCGGTAAAAAGCGCCGAGAAGCTAACAAATGTTCATTTTTGTTCATATAGGCCGTGCTACATTAAGTTTTATTAAGAAATGTCAGTTATGCGTAAACATTGAGAAAAATCATGTAAGATACTTTCAGCCATGTAAAGGTAAAAACCAATTAATTAAGCTCCTTAGCTTATATTTTTCGGTCAAATAATCAATTAAAGAATGTATTCGTTTAGAGTTTGCTATGCCTGCAAAGAAAAATTTTAAAAAAACGATGCTAAATCGCAGTATGGGGCCTCTCATACCACAGCATAGTGGTATGCAGCTGTGTATGAGCATATTTTTTATGATGTTATCCCATCAGAGCATGGCACAAACTGAACAGCCCGAAACACCCGTGGCCATTTCTCAGGCAGAAATGGTGGACGAGCTATCCAAAGAAGCGATTCGTCAGGGTGTGGCCACGTCCAAAACGGAAGCGGAAGAAAAAATTGAAGAAGCCTTGGATCCGGAAGTACCAGTTGACAGCATGTTGATGCTGGAACAACAGCAAAATGCAGGATCTGGTCTGGGTGAATTTACGCCGATCGAGTTTGATGATCTGGAAGATCTGCCAGTACAGACTATTGATCAGAACATGGCGAATGAAATTTACCAGGTAGCCGAGCAAGCCAAACAGGAAGCACAAAACTATCGCAATACTCAGACCAGCGAAACGGTGGTGGCCGATATCAGCCAGCAAGAACTGCTGGAAATCAATCAGGCGCCGGTTAATGTCGATCAGTTAATGCAATCGATTCAGGCAGACAGCCAGATTATTGTACAAAATAATGAAGCCGGATTGACCTTGCCAGAAGTGCCAGGTCAGCTTGTCGCTGAGGATGATAAACGTCCAAATCTGTTCAAACGACTATTTTATAAAATACGTCCTCCACGTCAGATCATGACCGCAAGAGTTCCTCGCATTAGTGCCGATGTAGTGATCATGAATGGGCAAGGTGTTGCACAAAGCAACGGTATGCTGAATCGTAAAGATGTACCTGAAGGCCATCTGAATTTAAGAAATAATGTCAAAGCCAAATTATCCAGTTTTACCCAGGAGTCTTTTGGCGACTTTAATTCGGCATTGCCGCAATTACGCACCTTGTCCAGACAGGCAGCGCAGGCGGTGGGCTATTATAATGCCCAGTTCAGGTTTGAAAAAATCTCTGACAGTCGGGTTCGGGTTTCTGTGACCCCGAATGAACCTGTCCTGATCAGCACTCAAAATATTGAATTTACTGGAGAGGGCGCCGAACAGCCACAATTCCAGGTCATTAGTCTTTTGCCTGAACAGGAAGAAGGCGATATTTTCAATCATGGCAATTATGAAAAAACCAAAACACGGATTACTACTGCAGCCAATAACAATGGTTATTTTGATTCATTCTGGCGTCTGCATGATGTAAAGATTGCCCAGCCACAAAATACCGCCGATGTGAACCTGCGTTTTGAAACCGGCGAACGTTACAAGCTGGGTAATGTCGAGTTCAGAATGAGTGATCCTGAAAAGGAATTTCCGCTGGACCGTGACGTACTGGAAAGTCTGGTTCCCTGGACAGAGGGTGCAGATTATACCTTCTGGCGGGTGAATAGCCTGGCCAACAACCTAACCAACTCACGCTATTTCAATTATACACTGGTAGATGCGATTCGCCCTGATCCGCTTGATAAAGAGCTGGAACTTGCACCCGATATTCAAAGCCTGATTGAAGAACAGAAACGGAGTGAAGATCAGGCTGCTACGATGCAACCAGCTCGCTCGGTATCCTCTTCTCAGGAAGTGACCCAGAATGTCGTAGATGAAGACCAGTTTGCCGGTAGCCGCGATCAGGAAAGCGCAAATTTAAGAACTTTGCGGGTTGAGCAGCAAACCAAAGAGAATGAACAGGATCGTTTAAAAGTACAGGCACGGGAAGAGAAAAAGATTCCAGTGATTGTGACTTTAAATGCAGACCGTTTAAACAGTGCTGAAGTGGGTCTGGGTTATGGCACAGATACCGATATCCGTTTACGTGGTCAATATCGCCGCGCCATTGTGAACAAGCGCGGACATTCGTTTGATGCCAACATGGAGCTATCAGGCATTCGTCAGTCGATTGATGGACGTTATAATATTCCTTATAACCATCCGCTGAATGACTATGTCAGTATTGTGGGTGGTTATGAGCGTGAAGAGCGTGAAGGCGTCGCACAGGGTGAAGGCCTGTTGATTGAATCTGCAGTCTTAGGTGCAGACCGGATTATCAAGAATCCACGTGGTAGCTGGCAGCGGACTTTTGGCGCACGTTATCGTCTGGATCGTTTGAAGCAGGATGGTTCTGTCGATTTTAACCAGATTCCTGAAGCTTTTCGCTTTAATACCGAAGATGAGCAGCAATCCCTATTAGTCGGTTATGAAGTCTCACGTACCGAGAGCGATCGTCGGGTCAACCCAACCAAAGGCTTCAAACAGACCTATAAGATTGAACTGGGCAGTGAGGCTTTACTCTCTGATGCAGATATGGCCATTGTGAATGCGGGCTGGCGTTTTATCTATTCATTGGGTGAAAATGCAGACCATCAGTTTGTTGGGCGTGCCGACGCGGGTTATATTTTTACTCAAGATTTTGCCAAAGTACCGTATAACCTGAGATATTTCACCGGTGGTGACCAGAGTATCCGCGGTTTTGACTACAAGAGCCTTTCTCCGGAAATTGACGGCTTTAAAGTGGGCGGGCAGGCCTTGGGCGTGGCTTCATTAGAATATAATTATCAGTTTAAGGAAGGCTGGCGTGCTGCGGTCTTTGCAGATGCCGGAAATGCCTATAATAAAGAATTCAGTAATCCGACCGAATATGGCGCGGGTGTGGGTGTGCGTTGGGCTTCACCGATTGGGCCAATACGTATAGATGTTGCGACTGGACTGTCTGATGACAATTATCCGATTCGTTTGCATTTCTTTATTGGATCGCAGTTATAAAACATCATTTTAAAAAATAGTTATTTGGGTAGATCATGGTCGAGAACCAACCACAGCCAGAACAAGAACCACAAGATAGCGTTGTTCCGAAAAAGCGCCGTATATTCAGAAGCATCCTATTGTCGGTGCTTTTTTCGCTGATTTTTCTGCTGTCTGTGCTGGCTCTACTGTTTTCGACCAATCAGGGCAGTAAATTCCTGCTGGATCAGGTGCTAGAACGCCAGCAAATTATTCAATATGAATATGAAGGCGGTAATTTATGGCGTGGGATTATTCTTAAAAATGTGCTGGTCAGCCTGAAACCGGTCGATGTCAAAATTGATCGTGCTGATGTAAAACTGGGTTGGCGCGCGATTGTCAAAAAAGAAATTCATCTGACTGAAGCCGATGTCCTCAATCTGCAAATTATTAACAAGCGACCTTCAACGGGCGAACCATTCAAGTTTAATGCCATCCGTTTGCCTTTTATTTTGCGCGTTGATCATTTACTGCTGGATCATCTGGTGATTAAAACCCAGACCAATGCAGTCGATTTCTATAATATTGAATTAAATGAGGCACTCTGGTCCGGCACCGAATTAAATTTTGAAGATTCCCGTATGGATATGGGCTATCTGTCGGTACGTGAAGCCACGGGTAAAATGCAGTTTGAAGGCAAATATCCTCTAGATGCCACGGGCATCGTTAATCTGCCTTCCTTAAGAGACAGCCTGAATATTCATGATATTCAGGTGCGGGCACGCGGAACACTGGACACGATTCAGGCTGGCGTAGCGACCAATACACCTGATTTATTAACGGGTTGGGTTATCGTGCATCCGATGCGTCCTCAGGTACCGATGCGCGGCGAGTTGAAGTTCAAGGATTATCACTGGCCTATTCTGGCCGAACAGAAACTGTTTACCAAAGACGGTATTGCCGAGTTTAATGGCGATATCAAGCGTCTGAACCTGAACGTCCAGACTGACCTGATTGGGGAAAATATTCCACAAGGTCAGTATAGTGCGGTGATGTATACCGATCTGGTCAATCAGCTGAATATTACCGACCTAAATGGTCAGTTGATGAAAGGCGCAGTCACCCTTGCCGGGACAGTGGGCTGGAAAGATCGGGTCAGCTGGGATCTGGCTGGGCGTTTGAACGGGATTGATCCTAAACATGAGCGCATTCCGCAAGTCGTACAAGATTTCTTGCCGCCAAGTCTGGATGCGAATATTGCTTCTGCGGGTAACCTGGAAAATGGCCTGCACCTTACTGGACTGGTTGATTTCGACCGCTATGAAAGCTGGAATTTGAAGCTGGATCAAAACCCGGTCAAAGACAATAAAGCGCAGCCGATGCTGCTGGATGTTGCCTGGAAAAATATTGATCGCGCCGTACCTTATGTGGGCTGGCTCAGCAGTGAGTCTGGCGATGTTAAATTGGCATTGGTTGAAGGTCAGCAGAATATTCATGTGGCGACTAAAGTCGAGCAGCATGAAGAAGGACTTCTGCCTGCAGGTATGTACCAAGCCAAGCTCAATCTGAACAAAAATATCCTGAATGTCCCAAGCTTTAATTACAGCGCCAATGCAGCAGGCAGCTTAAGCGGCAATGCACGGATTGAACTGCCACAGGAAAAACGTCAGTTAAAATGGACCGCGGTATTAAATGCCAAAAATTTGAATACTCAAAGTATTGCCGCAGCTTCACCGGTAGATCGTTTGAATGGCCAGGTTAAAGCCAATGGTTATGCGCAACCGAATCAGCAGATTATCAAACTGAACAGTGTTGACCTGACCGGACGACTAGCGGAGCAAAATGAAACCGTACGTTTGACCGGAAACAGCACCATTGCCTTGTTATTCCATAATGAAAAAGCGGGTGGTGGTTTTAAAGGTTATGCGGTCAATTATGATGGTGCTTTAAATGCCAGCCAGCTTAAAGCCAGTCAGGGTATGCTGAAACTGCGCGTTTCAGGCACACCAGAAATGTTGAAGATAAATGAATTTCGTCATGATGGTGTGGCTGGCAAGATTAATGCCAACGGTCTGGTCAATCTGGCGAATGGCATTGGCTGGGATATCAACGCATCTTTAATCCGCTTTAAGCCGCAATATTTTAATGCCAAACTGAAAGGTGAATTGTCAGGCAATGTGCAAACCCAAGGGGTGTGGTCAGATGCCTTAAAACGCATTCAGATTCAACGCTTGAATCTGGCCGGTATGCTGAATAACAAACCGGTACGTGGCAAGGGTAATTTATCGGTCATCATTAATTCAAACCAGCGTGGTTTTGTACCACAGCAGTTTGAAGCCAATAACTTGTTCCTGTCTTATGCCAGCAACCAGATTCAGGCGACCGGTAATGCACAAAACCTCCAACTAAAAGTGAATGCGCCGGCCCTGTTTGAATTGTATCCGGGCTTAAGAGGTCGTGCGCAGGGCTATATCAATATGCAGGCGCAGCCACGATTGCAGGCTTCAGCTAATCTATCTATCGATAATTTTGCTTTTAAAAACCTGTTTAGCGTGCAGAAAGTTCGTGTTCGCGGACAGTTGCCAACATCGCAAAGCACACCAACCTTATTGACCGCGACAATGGATCGCCTGCGTAGCGGTTCACGCGAGATTGTACGCGGTGAGATATCATTGGCCGGTACCCGTGCTGCGCACATTCTCAAAGTGCAGGCAGAAAACCGCCTGTCAAAATTCTTTGTGCAGCTCGCCGGTGGCTTTAATGCCCAAAATAACTGGCTGGGTCAGATTCAAAAAGGTGATTTCGACTCTTTACGTGCTCGTCTGGTGCAGCGTCAAAATGCAGCAGTGATTTATAACAGTGCTCAATCGGATCTGTTTGTTGGTGCTCATTGCTGGATGAGTCAGCAAAGCCAGTTGTGTTTTGATCAGCCGATTCGGGTTAATAAAACCCGTGGCAGTGCCTCTTTTGTTACCCAAAACCTTGATCTGGAAGACTTCAGTGCATTCCTGCCTGATGGATTGGCGTTAACAGGGAAAGTCAATGGTTATGCCAAGGCTGCCTGGGCGCAAGGCGCTAAACCTAAAATCGATGCACGTCTGGTGACGCGTAATGGTGTGGTGGGCTTATCTTCCGAAGATCCAGATTATTTGGGCTCTACACTCAAATATGATGAAGTCGGGTTGGTCGCAAAAAGTGTGGCAGATGGCTTGCAGCTTCGTCTGGATGTCAAAACACCAGATATCGGAACCGGCTATGCCAATGTCATCATTGATCCATATCGTGACAGTAAACCGATGCGTGGTGAAATAGCCTTTAACCAGGTACAGCTCAAGGTCTTTAAGCCATTTATTCAGGACATCCGTAATCTGGACGGGATATTATCTTATGCCGGAAAAATTAGCGGAACTTTAACAGATCCTTTGCTTGAAGGTGAGGTTCGGGTTAAAGATGCTTCGATTAGCATGATCTCCTTGCCGGTGAATCTGACCAATGTACAACTGTATTCATCCATACGTCAGAATTCTGCCAGTATCAATGGCGCATTTAACAGTGGTCGTGGTGTGGGTAAATTAACCGGATCGGTCGACTGGAAAGGTGATCCGCGAGTGCAGTTAAAACTGCAAGGTGATAATCTGCTGATTCGTCAGGCCCCATTAATTACCGCTGTAGTGACACCTGATTTGACTTTGGACATGTATCCATTTAATAAAAAACTGAGTCTGAGTGGCACAGTCGATGTACCGCGTGCGCTGATTTCAATGCCTGAAGCCTCAGAACCTGTAGTCGGTTTATCTTCAGATGTACGTGTCGTACATGAAGGTGATGATCAGCTGGCGATCTTGAAGTCGGCACGTCCTTGGGATATCCGGGCAGATGTAGCTGTTTCTTTAGGGAATCAGGTCATCTTCCAGGGCTTTGACAGTCGTATTCCGCTATTGGGTCGAGTCAATCTGTCACAGCGTGGTCTGGAAACTGCAATGCGTGCCAATGGTGCAATCGGGGTGTCACAACGAGTGAAAATCGAAGCCTATGGCCAAAGTCTGGACCTGAATCGTGCTATCGCGCGTTTTAATGGTGAACTTACCAATCCGACGCTGGACATTGATGCCAATAAATCGGTTCAGGGTAGTACGGTCGGGGTACGGGTAACAGGGACGGCATCGAGTCCAAGTATTCAGATTTATAATGATGCGGGCTTGTCAGAACAGGAAGCCTTGAATGCCTTGATTACCGGTCGTGTTAATGAGGGTGTATCTGGTTTAAGCCAGGCTGAAGGATTTAGATCCGATGTGAATAATACGATCGCTGCTGCGGGGATTAGTTTGGGCTTGGGTAGCACCCGCGCACTGACCAACCAGATCGGGCGCAGTTTTGGCTTAACTGGTCTAGCTCTGGATGCTCAAGGTACAGGAGATGATACTCAGGTTTCTGTGACTGGTTATATTACGCCTGATTTATATCTCCGTTATGGAGTCGGGGTATTTACACCGGTGAATAAGCTCACTTTACGCTATCAGGTAAATCAGCGCTTGTATCTGGAAGCGAGTCAGTCTTTAGAACGTGCGATTGACTTGTTCTATAATTGGCGCTTCTAATTTAAGCAATAAAAAAGCCCTAAAATTTTAGGGCTCTTTTATTGGGAGACAGCACAAAGATTTTATTAGCTATAAAGTAGATTGATGTCATAGTCAGCAGAAGCATTGATCTCTAAATTCAATCTCTATACATATATGACAATAGAGTTACGAGTAGAGAAAGAATTTAGGATGAGACTTCAGGGTGAAGAAAACTGATCATCGTATAATTCAGCTATCACATATAGAAAATCAATTAAAATATGCAATAACAGACTGAAAATCAATAAAACCATAATAAAAATAGGTGTATATTGAAAATACGATTTCACGCATAAGAGCATCTTCGCATGTCGACTAAATTTATCATCCGTTTTGCTGCGATTCTATTTTCTGTACTTATTTTGACTGCATTAGCTATTCAATTTTTCTTTAAATCGGATGTAACCGTAGTTCTATGGATTTTCGCTGTACCTTTCATTTTGGGCATTCCAATTTTGGCTTCTGTTGTATTGACCACCAATGATGAACTTGATATTCATAGCGTTAATTAGGCTTGAACCTTAAACTGGCGCATTTAAAGTGCATCTGATCTTTACTGATAGAGCAGCCGACATTTGCACTTTGTTCAATAAAATAGACCTTATTTTAAAGCAATGCGAGCCAGTTAAGCATGCATTAGAAAATGTAGTAAAAATGAGTGTATGTTTACGCTCATTTTTTATCAGGTTACTCCAGAATTTGGATTTCACTCTCAAATCATCATGATTTACATAAACTCTAAGAAATAAGGGAATATTCTTATCATTATTCATTCAAAATAGGTCTTCATCATAAAACTCATCATTTTAGAGAAAACAGAATGCCTAAAAATAATTATCTACCAGCTCTAGAACAAGTTTATGACTTTTTAAAGGAACGACCAGGTTTTAAGGATAAAAGTGAATTTGATAAAGCAGTAGAATATTTTAGAACTCTTCATGAAAGTGATCCTCTGGATTTCAGAGTTCAAGCACCGAATACTGTCGCTGGAAAATTTGGGGCCAAAGAGACTATAAATTTAGGGTCTATGCCAGAATTCAGTAATAAGGAAAATTTCCTTAACTGGATAGATACACAAATTAATCACTAGTTGAAAGACTTTAAGCAAACGCATCATGCGGCAGGTTTTCATTTATTTATTATTCATACATTCATTAACATGTAGTACAGAAAACAATCGAAACTGAGTTGGAAAACTACAAATTTGAATGATAACTTTGTATTCAAATCTTCCGAATAAAGAGGTGAGCAATGAAGTTGTTGACTTTGATGGGTATGGGAGTAGCAGCGAGTTATTGTTATAAAACTATGAAAAATGGCAAGCTTGCTCTTTCAAAACCTGACTTTGATGAAAGTGTAAAACGATTTGTACTGCAAGAATTTGCAGCGTAGTCTTCACGATATATTTCCCAAAAAGGCTCATCGGATGATGGGCTTTTTTATTTTCTAAAAATTTATAATTTTAATATTCAGATTAAAAGCAGTTTAATTATAGCCATCATGTTATAAACCTACCTCGTGATCTATTTTAAATAATTAAATGAGAGCTAATGGATGATGAAGATGGAAATGAATGGTGCGAGCTTATATATTCTGAAGCCTTGAGAATATATAAACCAACAAAATACAACACAGTCAACAAACTGAGATTCTTTGCCCTGATTTTAGAATTATTCGCAGAAATGCAGCATGAGGATGTAATGATTCAAGTAAAGGCTGTGAATGTGAAACTTAAATTGAGATCTAAAAATTACATTTTTTGGGTGTTTGAAATGCCTGATTTTCAGGATAAGACGTTATTTTTAACTTATATGTCTAGTAAATTAAGTCAGCTATAAAGTGTCGTTGAAAGCTAAAATCGCCAATTACTTCAACAAGTATAGTTATTTTTTATAAAACTATAATTTTTTTATATGTTAATGGTGTATTTATATATTTTTATCAATAGCTTGCTTATTCTCTAGTCGTTGCTCACTTTGACAACATACCTGAATCAGCGCAAAAGTGATAAAGGGAAAGGCCCATCTAAAGGTGGGCTTTTTTAATATGTACAGCTTATTGAACGAAAAGTAACTTAAAGCAAATGTAAGAGAACAGTTTATTAATACTCCCTATACTTTATTGATAAATTCACAGTGCTATAGTCATTTTGCGAAAACAAGAAGACGCAAATAATACGAAGAAAATGACTACAGCACTAGCCCGCTTATTTGAAAGAGTAAGCGGGCTTTTTAATTGAAAAATTAATGTAATATTATGCTAATGTATAAATTATAAGTTTATATATAATTCATGAATAGATTCTATCGCTGTAGTTTCTTTCCAATTTCAGCCTCCTTCCCTAAGGAGGCATTTTTTTGTCGATAGAAAAGTAATGTTCCAATGACTATTGTGTTTATTCAGTTACACAAATGATCATCGTTGACTCTTGAATGAATCTTTCAAATATTTGAGCATGATATTTTATTGGTTAAATAAGTGATGGATCGCCATGATAAATGAAGAAAAGCCTTTGAACTTTGACGACGATAGTGAGCCTCAAGATTTCGAAGATGAAGAATTTATCGATGATAAGAAAGAGGATGAAATGTACAATGCTATTACCAAAGATGGTTCTAGTGTTGATCCTGCGGATGATGGGACACGTCATATTCGCCCTGAAGACGGTGATCCTATAGAAATTGAAGAGTAATAAAAAGCCCAATTCAATATTGGGCTTTTTATCGTCTGGTGGATGAGAATGAAAATACAATATTTCCCATTTAGAATTGAGCGGATTGATCAAAATCCCCATCTAGAAAATTTAAATAGTCATTGAAATGATTTTTTTCACTTAATAAAAAAGCCCCCATGAATGAGAGCTTTTATGTCAACTCAATCTAGCAGAATAGTCTAAGCTAATATTTGAAATGACATCCAATTAATCTTTAAAAGTATCATTTAACGCAGTTTGAACCGCTTCAACCCGTGCCTTGCAAGCTTTATAGGCGGTCATGGATTCTTCCACGATTTTCATCAAGTTATCAATATCCGGTTCTTGCTGAGATTCGAGCAATTCCGCATTCTTTTTCAAGATGTCATAGCCTTGTTGGAAGCTCAAAGTATCATGATTCATGAGGAAGTACCTGTATAAGTTGTGCTGAAAAAATGCCGTCATGTAATTCGACTTCAACCAGATCGCTGGACTGAATCTGTTGAATAGAGGCAACCACATGTTCTTGCTGGCGCACGATGGCATAACCCTTGGATAAAACATGTTTAGGATTTTGTAGTAGCGTTTCCCGCATCAGGGCATCAAGCTGCTGATTAATCAGCTGGGTATGCTGCTGGGCCAGACTGGTAGTATTGGCCTTGATCTGTTGCAGACGTTGCAGCGCATCCATAATCTGGTTGTTGGCCAGACTTTGAATCAGTTTCAAAAATTGATCATTCTGATTTTGATAAGCCTGAATCTGTTGCTGGGATAAACGCTGAATGCGCTGTAGATAATTCAGGACATCCTGGGTTAGTTCAAAGATATGATTGCGGATTCCGGCAATGGCTTTACTCGGAGTATCAAAGGAGCGATGCGCAATCTCATCCAGAATGGTACGGTCTTTTTCATGCCCGATGCCGACCCAGACCGGTACCGAACGTTTACAGAGCAGGGCAGCCAGATCATAATCATTCAAATAAGCCAGATCATTGACTGCGCCACCACCTCGTATAATCACAATCAGATCCGGTGCGGTATTATAAGTCTGTGCCCATTGTTTGAGCGCTTGTGCCAGACTGTACATAATACTTTGCGGGGCGGTATTTCCCTGAAAAGTCGCACTGTGATAGATAAACTCACACACCTGCGCACGCTGCAGTGCATCGGCATCTTTTTTAAAATCTCCCAGGCCTGCTGCATTTTCGGGAGCAATCACCAGAATCCGGTTCAGGTCAAAAGGGCTGGGCAAGTTTCTATTGCGCTGAATCAGTCCTTCAGTCGTCAACCGCTCAACAATCTGCTGATAACGCCGGGCAATATCTCCCAGAGTATAGCCTGAGTCAATTTCAACGATATTTAAAGAAAAACCATACTGCGGATCGAAATTAGCTTTGACTTTAATCAGCACTTTCAAATCACGACTCAGCTCAATTCCGCTTTCACGTTCAAACTGCGTGACAATTTTCTGGGCACTGAATTTCCAGATAGTCGCTCGGCAACTGGCGATGACCTGATCACTGTCGGCTTCTTTTTCTGCCAGCTCCAGATAATAATGGCCGGCTTTAATACTTAGATTACGAATCTCGGCTTTAACCCATACCGGTGTATCGAAAGTGAGTTTGACCACTTCCTGAACTGTAGCAAGATATTCCTTGAGGGAGAGTTGAGGATCGTCTGTCATGCCAATAGAAAGTTTAAAATTCAATCAAATATTAAATCAATCCAGCACAGATCACAAATCTAAAAGTGAAGTCATATTTGAATGATGTAATGACAATGCAATGCTATTGAAATGCATAATCACTTGGTCTAGGCGATTCATTCGGCATTTTCGTATTTTGTAGAGGTTCTTATCTTCTGTTTGTCTTGTTCATTGAGAGAATTTATAGTGTTGAAGTCCTTAATTCACAAAGGTCTTATTTCTAATTTTTAATGAAAAAGCACGGTTAAAAATGTACACAGACTTGTGTCTGGCAAGGACAAGGAAATATGCTAAATTGGTGAAGAATTATTGAAGAAGAATAGGCTCTCATGAAAAAAACAATGCTGTTCGGTTTACTGGCTCTCGCTCTAAGCGCATGTACCACTACGCCGCAATCTGAGACGGATGCTCCTAAAACAGGTTCAGCGAATCCTGCAAGCGCTTATTGTGTCAATCAGGGTGGCAAGCTTGAGATTCGTACTGAAAGCAATGGTCAGGTCGGATATTGCCATTTAAAGAATGGTCAGGTGGTCGAGGAGTGGGAATTACTGCACATGAATCAACCTAAATGTATTGCTGATCAGGCAGCGGCATTGGTGGGTCAGTCCAATTTGACTGAAGCGCAAATCAAGCAGAAAACCAAGGCACAAATTGTACGTATGGTTGAACCGGGTCAAGCGGTGACGATGGATTATCGTGAAGAACGAGTGACTGTAACGGTGGATCCTACAAGCAAAAAGATTATCCAGGCTTCATGTGGTTAATTACACAAAATGAAAAAGCCCATTAGTGGGCTTTTTTAATTCCATACAACTCGCATTTTGAAATGACAAATCTTCCCCGATCTTTTATATTGCCCCTCGGAAGGAGAAATTCATGAAAAAGTTATTGGCTTTATCGTTTATGCTGGCGCTGGCCGGTTGTGCCGAGAAGAAACCCTTAACCCCTGAAGAGCAGTGGCAAGGTTATTGTCGAAGTGTAGGAAATGCGGCGCGTACCATTATGCTGGATCGTCAGAATGCGATTGAGAAAGAAAAAGCAATCGTGCATGCCAACAAGATCGACGACGAAACCACCAAAGGTTTTATCCTGAATATTATTGATGAAGTCTATGCGATTCCAGCCGAAGAGATTAAGGCAGATGTAAAAGCAGCCCGTGAAAAAGTCCGCGCTGAATTTACTGCAAAGTGTATTGTGACACCGCATGACGAATTACCTGATTACAAACCGTTCTAAGGAACGGTTTTTTTATATTTGGATAAAATTATCCAACCCATATTTCCCATTAAACATATTTAAATATAAGCATCTTCAAAAGACTAAATAATAAAAATAGCCTAAGCAAAATGTACACTTTGTGACAATTTCTAAATCTAAAATATAGAAATACTTATCTTTATATTGAATAATGAATTTAACTCCAATTAACCGAGGAGTAGCACAATATGGAAGTCGTAAGATATTTGCATCATTCTGATCTACTGCTGGAAGATGAAGAAGGTGTGGTCATTATTGGCGGCAGTCGCTATGTACTCAGCGTTGGTGACAAAGTCGTTTTAAAGAAGATGCTAGAACAAGATAAAAAGCTTTATCAGATTGATATTTCCTTTGCTAGCAATAATCACAGTACCACCTATGAAGATGAATGCGTGGTGAAATTCCAAGGCTGCCGAGACTCATATCAGCAGTATTTAAACTCGACCACTGTACACTAAGGTGGAGTATCTTTTTAACGTCAAATCAGGCAACATCAGGGTTGCCTTTTTTATGCATTAAATTCAGTTAAAAGGGCCTATTCATGGGCTTGTTTCGTGTGGTGTAAGCTGTAACTGATTATGGAATAATCATTAAGAGCATCATTTAGTTATAAAATAACGAGCATCACGAAGAAACACTTGAGTTGCATTAACTTTTAACTGGAAATTTAGTAAAATTTCGGAGTCCATATTATTTATGAAGCTTGGAATAAGCAGGAATTCATAAGTAATTTTTTAAAAAAGAGGAATAACACTGTGCTAGAAGCTTACCGCCAACACGTTGAAGAACGTGCCGCACTCGGAGTCCCACCGAAGCCACTTGACGATGCCCAAACAGCTGCATTAGTTGAACTACTAAAAAACCCGCCAGCTGGTGAAGAAGCATACTTGGTAGATTTGCTTGAAAACCGTGTACCAGCAGGTGTTGACCAAGCTGCATATGTAAAAGCTGCGTTCTTAGCTGCATTGGCAAAAGGCGAAGCAACCTCTCCACTCGTTTCTAAAGAACGTGCTGTTTATTTACTAGGTACTATGCTGGGTGGTTACAACGTAGCGCCTTTAGTTGAACTTTTAGACAATGCTGAGCTTGCTGAACTTGCAGCTGAAGCATTGAAAAAAACGCTTCTTGTATTTGATGCATTCCATGACGTTGCTGATAAAGCAAAAGCTGGTAACGCAAATGCTCAAGCAGTTATGCAGTCTTGGGCTGACGCTGAATGGTTCACTAGCCGTAAAGACGTTCCTGAAGAAATCAAACTGACTGTTTTCAAAGTAACTGGCGAAACCAACACTGACGACTTGTCACCTGCACAAGACGCTTGGAGCCGTCCAGACATTCCATTGCACGCAAATGCAATGTTGAAAAACGTACGTGACGGAATCAATCCAGAAGTTCCTGGTGAAGTGGGTCCACTTAACCAGATTAAAGAACTGATCGTGAAAGGCAACCAGGTTGCTTACGTGGGTGACGTTGTTGGTACAGGTTCATCTCGTAAATCTGCAACTAACTCTGTACTTTGGTTCTTCGGTGACGACATCCCGCACATCCCGAACAAAAAAGACGGTGGTTACTGCCTAGGTTCTAAAATCGCTCCGATTTTCTTCAACACCATGGAAGATGCGGGTGCATTACCGATCGAGATCGATGTTGCCAACATGAACATGGGCGACGAAATCGTTCTTAAGATCGATCACGCTGCTGCTAAAGTAACTGCGTTCAAAGACGGCGCACAAATCGCTGAAGCTGAACTTAAAACTCCAGTACTTCTAGACGAAGTTCGTGCTGGTGGTCGTATTAACCTGATCGTAGGTCGTGGTTTGACGACTAAAGCGCGTGAAGCTTTAGGTCTTCCAGTATCTACAATGTTCCGTACTCCGGTTCAGCCTGCTGCAACTGGTAAAGGTTTCACTCAAGCTCAGAAGATGGTTGGTCGCGCTTGTGGTCTTCCTGAAGGTCAAGGTGTACTTCCAGGTACTTACTGTGAACCTAAGATGACTACTGTGGGTTCGCAAGATACAACAGGTCCAATGACTCGTGACGAATTGAAAGACTTGGCTTGCCTAGGTTTCTCTGCTGACCTTGTTATGCAATCTTTCTGTCATACAGCTGCTTATCCAAAACCAGTTGACGTTCAAATGCAACACTCGCTTCCTGATTTCATCATGAACCGTGGTGGTGTGTCTTTACGTCCAGGTGACGGTATTATTCACTCTTGGTTAAACCGTATGCTTCTTCCGGATACCGTTGGTACTGGTGGTGACTCGCATACACGTTTCCCAATCGGTATTTCATTCCCGGCGGGTTCTGGTCTTGTAGCGTTCGCTGCAGCAACTGGTGTTATGCCACTAGATATGCCTGAATCTGTACTTGTGAAGTTCAAGGGTAAAATGCAGCCTGGTATCACTCTACGTGACCTTGTACATGCAATTCCTTACTACGCAATTAAGGAAGGTGACCTAACTGTAGAGAAGAAAGGTAAGAAAAACATCTTCTCTGGTCGTATCCTTGAGATTGACTTAACAGAAATGGAAACTGACCTGACTGTTGAGCAAGCATTCGAACTTTCTGATGCTTCTGCTGAACGTTCTGCTGCTGGTTGTTCTATCACGCTTTCTGAAGAGAAAGTTGCTGAATATCTTCGTTCAAACATCACCATGTTGAAGTGGATGATTTCTGAAGGTTATGGCGATGCGCGTACGATGGCTCGTCGTGTTGAGAACATGGAAAAATGGTTGGCTAACCCAAGCCTGATCAAAGCTGATGCTGATGCTGAATACACGAAAGTGTATGAAATCGATCTTGCAGACATCAAAGAACCTATTCTTTGCTGCCCGAACGATCCAGATGATGCAAAACTTCTTTCTGACGTTCAAGGCGCGAAAATTGACGAAGTATTCGTTGGTTCTTGTATGACGAACATCGGTCACTTCCGTGCAACTGGTAAATTGTTAGAAAAAGTTCCAGGTGGTGCGTTGTCAACTCGTTTGTGGATTGCTCCACCTACGCGTATGGACGAACATCAGTTGATGGAAGAAGGTTTCTATAACATTTATGGTAAAGCTGGCGCGCGTACTGAAATGCCAGGTTGTTCATTATGTATGGGTAACCAAGCACGTGTAGCTCCGAACACGACTTGTGTTTCTACATCTACTCGTAACTTCCCGAACCGTTTAGGTCAAGGCGCTAATGTTTACTTGGCTTCTGCTGAACTTGCTTCTGTTGCTGCTGTATTGGGTAAATTACCTTCTCCAGAAGAATACCAACAGTACGCAGCTCAAATTGACAGCATGTCAGCTGACATCTATCAATACTTAAGCTTCGACAAGATGAGCGAATATACTGACGCTGCTAAAGATGTTGATACTAAGAAAATTGCTGCTGCTCAATTAACTTAATTGATTAATTAGTCGAAAAAAAAGGGCTGATTTATCAGCCCTTTTTTACGTGAGATTTTAAGAATGGTAAAAAAAAATCATAAAATGAAATTATTAAATAATCAAAAATCAAAAGTTGCTATGTCATCTAGGAGATTTTTATTCAATTTTGTAGGTAATGCAAATATATGGAGTGATGGATTTCACATTGATCAAATGAGTGGAGGAGGAAGTGGGATATTAATAAAATATAAAAGTAAGTATTTTATGTTAACTGCCTATCATGTAGTTAAACAGACAATTGAAAACCCATTACAAAATACCTCACCTTTTTGGATTAGGTCCAAAGAAAAACATATAGAAAGTATTGATGATTTTTTAATGCCCAAAAAAGTTTGGTTTATTGGTGAACTAATTCCTGATGTAATAGGTTGGCAAGATTATACTGATGTAGTTCTTATTGAAATGTTTGATCCACATAAAAATTTTATTCCAGATAATTATGTTGATATTACTGAAAGAAGAGAATGTACTGAAATTCTATCTTCAAAGAAAATTTTCGAAGGTCAATTGTTAGCTGCTTCTGGTTATCCTTTAGAAGCTAATACATTTGAATATGAGGTAGTGCCGGAGGGCTATTCTCATGCAACTAATTTACAGCGACATCATGATATTGGAATATGTTTATTTGATGAGTATGGACATCCATATATAGATTATGAACAGTGTTCACATATGTTTACTGGAATAACATATGATCATAATGGAATGAGTGGGGGTGCTATATATAATTTTGAATCCAATAGTAAAGCAAAACTAGTGGGAATGGTTTTGAGTGGTAACAACAAGATAATCAGATTTATCCCAATATCAAACATTTTAGCTCATATACGTAACTACGATAAAGCAAGTTTTATAATTTTAGATTATGAAGAGGCTGTTCTAAAAGGATATTTGGAAAGATCAGGGGCATATTGTGTAGAAACAATGCAGACATGTTTGGATAAAATGTTGAGTGTACAGGGGGATTATGAGGTGTATAAAGATTGGCTCAAAAATAGAAAGCTCAAAACTCCAAAGGTAGGATATTTTTAAAAAACAGGAAATAAATAATTGTAATATTTTTATTAAGCTAAATAACTAAAGTAATATCTAACTTTATATTGGTTGGAAAAGTGGTTAAAGTAAAATGCCCAAACAATCCCGCTTCCTCTGTATTGGTGGTTTCCTCAACGGAACGCAGGTCAAAGACCAAGGTGATAACTTCACCTGTGTTGAAAATACCAAACAAGTGACTTATCACAAACGTGAAATCTTCCATCCTGATTCATGGGATCATGACTATTATGTTTGTGAAACCACGACTGAGAAACAAGCTCGAAACTGGGTCTATGACATTGAGTCAAAATAATATTTAATTCGATAAAGAAAGACATGGGTTGGCGTTATCGTCAGCCCATTTTTATATACGTTTTAAAATATTCAGACAATAAAAAGCCCCATGGTTAGGGGCTAGTCGTATATAGGTCAAGCCCATATACTGTAAGAGGCTCATCTCAAACTGAGAGTATTAGAACACAGCAGCCTGCAAATAACCATCTAAATCTGATTTAAACAGTCAATTGTTGTTCAATCACCGGCCATAAATTCTGATGCGATTTCTTGAACATCAGCATATGACCAATGGTTTTATAGGCATAACTTTTAGGTCTAAGTTCAATTATCTGGGTTTTTGCGTTTGGATATAAACGCAGTAAATCTTTCACGTTGGCTTCCGTGGCAATTTCATCATCCGATGACCAGATTGAGGTAATCGGGCAGGTGACTTGAGCATGATAATCATGGGATGGTGCAATATTTTTACCAATCGCGTTGATTACATAACCCGGTTTACTACAGAACTGCGCCCATTCTCGTGCCACATCTTTAGGCAGGTTTTCACCCATACCAATCGCTTGAGTCGGGCCATAGCCTTTAGTGATGCGTGCCAGTGGGAAAATAACATTAAACATCACTGGCGCAAGTAACTTGGTTTTACCTTTGAGTCCTTTCACATGTCCAGTAGAGCCAGAGACGGCCACCACTTTTGCGACTTTATCGTAATTTGGCACAATACCTAAAAGCTGACCACCGGCACTATGTCCAAGTAGTATCACTTTTCTTGCATTGGTACGCGTTAATAAAGCATCAATCGCGGCCGGTATATCCAGTTGACCCCATTGCACAATACTGGCTTTTGAATTTTTCAACGGGCCATGTAGTGAATCACCAATCCCCCGGAAATCAAAGACCATAACGGCATAGCCTTGAGCTTGTAACCACACACAAAACTGATGATAAAACTGTTTAGTAATGCCAGTTGCCGGACAGACTAATACTGGAAGTTTTTCAGTTTCAGAAATAGCTGCATAAAAACGTGCACTTAAGCGATAGCCATCCTGACACTGGAGAGTCAATGTTTCAAATTCAGACATACGATACACTATGATTTTTATAATCCTGATGAAGCTTTTACTGTATAGATTTTTAGCAGGGTAGCTCGGGGAAAACATGACTTAAAAGTCAGTAAAATAATAGAGATGGAATAAAATTATGCAGCTAATGGAACTTGAGCTGGCCGTTAAAATCGCCATTATTTTTAGTGGAATATTTTTGTGGGTCGGGATGTTCACCGGCGTCTGGAAATATTGGCAGATTCGTCAATCGCCTCAGTCACGCGCACATTATTATGTCGATATTGCCCATCGCAGCAGCCTGCTTTATGCGCCCGCGACCTTAATTCTGGCAGTGCTGGCCTATTGTTCAGTGTTGCCGAGTATGGTGAATCTGATTTGCGTACTGGTCAATATTGTATTTTTCAGCTTCTCTATTGCCTCTTATATGCTGCATGGTTTCCTGCAAGACACAACGAATCAGTTTAAACAGCCGCATCAGCTGGGTAAGTTTCATTTGCCAGGAAGTTGGATGACTTTAGCCATGCTGGGTTTAATTGTCGCAGAATTGGGCGGGACGGGGATCTTGCTCTATGGGGCATTTGCGGGATTATTTTAATCTTCTTTTTATACTTATTCTGAAATGATGTCGGAATGATTAAAAGTTAAAACACTTTTTTCACCAGATGGATGACTGGCCATATCATCCATCTGGGCTAATTTAAAATTTGTTTATCGGTATTTCTGGTCTATGGCAGCCCATAGGAAAAATGCAGCTGAGACAATCAGTGCATAGCCAAAGTATTCAAGTTTTAAATTACCTTGAATTAAGCAATGGACGGTTAAAGTCAGCATGAGTGCAAAAGTGGTGCATATAAATGTCACCAGATTGGTGTTGTTGGCTTTAAGAGCGTCAATGAAGACTTGCTTGTTGAAATGTAATGATAACATCTCCATCCCTCCCATTTATTTATGTTATTGAAGATTAAAGCAGATTTAATCAGTCAGAATTGAATATATAGTTGTACTGTTTAATTTGGACCTTTGCAACTGCTGTGGCAGGCTTTTACAGTCAAAATGGCCATCTTTAGTCGTATAACCACATAATCACTTGATTAGGCAAGAATTATATTTTCAGATTTCACCTCCAGTTAATTTTGGAAATAAGATGTAGTCATCATTTAATTAATGCGACCAGATAGAAAATGCAAATTTTACGCCAAAGATATGTAGGGTTAATCAATACTTTGTAAGTCTGCGTATGACTCGGAAGGGAACTTGGTTTAAGTTGGCAACAATAAGTATCTAACATCAGAAAATCAAAAGTTCTGTTTATATTTATATAAAAAATAAAATAATTAAAGTGCGATCTTATTTTATAGAAACGATTTTTTATAGAAAATCTTAGTATCAAGATTTACAGCGGTGATTTGATGTCATCATTAAGAAACAATAAATGTCCGTTTGGATAAAACCTGACAATTATTGATCACGCTCAAACCGGATTTTGGGTAAAAATACGATTTTTCAGACATCCTAGAAATTTTAGTTTCTAATACGGTCAATCACAGCTGTAATCAGCAATACAATCATGGACGGGATAAACCAGGCCAGACTCTGTTCTGATAGAGGTAAGTTTTGCAGTAATGCAGGCAATTCAAAGCCAGCGACTTTTAATCCGTCAAAAATACCAAAGATAAAGGCTACCAAGGTCGCTGGTGCAATCACATGAGCTGGTTTCTTGAAGAAGTTTGCACAGAAGCTCAGCATAATGACGCTAATTGCAGGTGGATAAATCGCGCTCAAGACTGGAACCGAAACAGCAATCAGTTTGGTTAAACCCAAATTTGAAATCACCAGTGAGAAGCCCACCAGAATGAATACAAAAATCTTGTACGGAATCTTGGTCAAGCTGGAGAAATACTCAGCGCAGGCACAGGTCAGACCAATTGCAGTCACCATACAGGCAATAAAAATCATGCCAGACAGGAAGTAAGCACCCATATCGCCAAAAGCATGTTGTACATATGCATGCAGGATAATGGCACCATTGGCTGCATTTGGGGCAATCTCATGGCTACCCAGTCCAAGTTTAAACAGACTTAAATACACCAGAGTTAAACCAATACCAGAGATAATGCCGGCATTGACCGCATATTTGGTAATCAGTTTTTTATCGGTTACGCCACGTGAAGTAATGGCTTTGACAATCACAATACCGAAAACTAAAGCGCCTAAAGTATCCATGGTTAAATAACCATTCACGATGCCTTCAGTCACTGGACTGGTAACGTAATTATCGATCGCTGTAGGCGGATTACTGGCAGGAATCATCACGGCTGCTACACCCAAAATTATCAAAGAAATAATTTTAAGTGGCGACAGGAAATAGCCGACGGTATCCAGAATCTTATTGGGATATAAGGACACGATGGTCACCACAGCAAAATAGATGATGCTGTAAATGAGCAGACTGCCAGATTCATTGCCAAAGTAAGATGAAAAACCGATTTCATAAGAAACGGTTGCGGTACGTGGCGTCGCAAATAAAGGGCCAACAGCTAAGTAACAGATTACAGTCAGCAAAATACTGGCTGCTTTGCCCAGAGGCGAGCTTAGTGCCTGAATGGAGCCTTCAACGCGAGACAACGCAATAATAGTAATCACGGGTAAGCCGACTGCTGTAATAAGGAAACCTAAAGCAGCGAGCCATACGTGTTCACCGGCTTGTTGAGCCACAATCGGTGGGAAGATAATGTTGCCCGCACCAATAAACAGTGCAAAGGTCATAAAACCTAGGGCGACAATATCCCGGGTACGCAGACTTGTCATAAAGGGAGATCAATAGAACAAAAGAAAGCGATTTTAGTGTATATGTCCAATTTTTTGGAGTTTATTTTAAGGCTGGAAGCCTTGATTCTAGTGAGTTTGCGGATCACATAACCGGTCATTCAAATCTTGGTAGAAATATATGTTTGATAAATCGCTGAAAAATATATTTTTCCTTATAAGCTCAATAAATATCTGCACTTGCTATCAAAATATGTCAGTTATTGTTTGTACAAATAAGCAGCAGTGAAAAGTCCTATTTCAAGGAAAATTACTGTACTGAAACTCAACAACTGCGACATATTTCGCAAAAAAGGGATTATAATTCAGGGATTCATAGTGAGGATAGGTATATGCGCGCTCCAGCGATTAGTCTTAAAACTGAGCAAGATGTTGAAAAACTGCGGATATCTGGGCGTTTGGCTGCAGAAGTTTTAGCGATGATCGGGGAGCATGTCAAGCCAGGTGTCACGACTGAATATCTGGATGATCTCTGTCATGATTTTATTGTAAATACATTAAAAGTGACGCCCGCCAATATTGGCTATTATGGCTATACCAAAACCACCTGTATTTCACCGAATGAAGTGGTTTGTCACGGCATTCCATCATCGAAAGTCGTTCTGCAGGATGGCGATATTATCAATATTGATGTTGCCATTATTAAAGACGGTTATTTTGGTGATACAAGCCGGATGTACTATGTTGGAACTCCTTCTCCAGAAGCCAAGCGACTGGTCAATACCACCTATGAAGCCATGGTGGCCGGGATTCATGCGGTGAAGCCGGGCGCGACTCTGGGTGATATTGGTTATGCCATTCAAACGGTTGCACAGCGTGAAGGTTATTCTATTGTGCGCGAATATTGTGGTCATGGCATCGGCAAAGTCTATCATGAGCAGCCAAACATTCTGCATTACGGCCAGCCGGGTCAGGGCATTAAACTGGTTCCGGGCATGGTGTTTACCATTGAGCCGATGGTGAATATGGGAAAAGCCCGCGTCAAAGAGCTGAAAGATGGCTGGACTGTGGTCACCACGGATAAATCCTGGTCTGCGCAATGGGAACATATGGTCTATGTGACTGAAACCGGGTTTGAAGTCTTGTCGCCTTGGCCTGAAGGCACAGGTGAGTATCCGGAGATTTAAAATATTGATTGCATGATCTTTATTTAAATAATCCACTTACATAAATTACAACTCACTCGTGATTGTTGACGAAAACATACAAAACACTACATTAAACAGTGGTTTAGGATTGTATATCTGATTAAACTAAGAGTCAGATACATAGTTCCTTTTTTCGCTCACTATGCTGTAGTGAAAGTTTCTCTAGCTCATTTTTCCCCAAGAATGAGCTATTTTTTTGTCCAGTTTTCCTCAACAGCATATCACTTAGCGCTGATTTAATTCAGCGACCAGATAGTCAATAAAGACCCGTACTGCGGGCAATAAGCCGCGACGTGAAGGATAAACCACATGGAAAATACCATGCGGTGCTTTCCAGTCGGGAAGTACACGAACCAGTTCACCACTTGCTACGTACTGCTCGACCACATTATCTGGCAGCAAAGTGACGCCTGAGCCTGAGGCGGCCAGTTGTGCCAGCATATTTAAATCAGACCCCATAACTGTGGGACTGACACGGATTTTTTTCTGTTCCTGCTGTTCATTTTGTAAGGTCAGAAACTGTTCGGTATGGTCTTCGGCCATACTCAGGATTTTATGTTCAGCCAGTTGCTCTGGGTTTTTTAGTTCACCAAATTCATTTAAATAACCCTGACTGGCGAATAAATGCTGCTCAATTTTTTCAAACTGGCGGATCACCAGATTTGGGTCATCATCCAGACTGGAACGGACACGTAAGGCCAGATCAAAGCCTTCATTGATAATATCGACCCGTCGATTGGTGATCATCATCTGGACTTTAATTTCGGGATATTTTTTCAGGAAATTTGGCAGAATTTTTGCCAGTTCATTCTGGGCAATAGAGACTGGCAGACTGACTTTAATGGTTCCACGCGGTTCGGTACTCAGATGATCCACCAAATCATGCGCTGCCTGTGCAGCACTCAGCATCACCTGTGCATGCCGATAAATATTCATGCCGATATCGGTCACGGCAAAATGACGCGAACTGCGCTGAATCAGACGTACACCCAGACGCTCTTCCAGATTAAACACCCGACGGCTGAGTTTGGATTTGGGAATATCGGTCGCACGTTCGGCTGCACTAAAGCCGCCATGTTCCACCACCTGAGCGAAACAGTAAAAGTCATCCAGATCAGACAGCATGGTTTAATTCCATCCTTGCAACGATAAGCTGATTAAAAATTGATTGTTGCATACTGTCAATCAGAGAATGCAGCATATAAAATAAATTTAATTCCCGGATTTCAGTAAACCTAGCAGTGTTTGCATGCCATCGGTCGCGTTTTGGGGGATTTTGTAAAACTGTGCAGGCAAATGCTGCTGCTCGGCTTTCGGGTCGATGTAATAGGCCGGACATTTCGCAGGAATCTCATGAATTAACCCGGCAACTGGATAAACTTGAAGGCTGGTGCCAATCACCACGAAAATATCGGCATCCTGTACACAGTCTTGAGCTTCTTCATACGCGGGTACGGCTTCGCCAAACCAGACCACATGAGGACGCAGCGGATAGCCTGCCTTACAAAAGTGTTGATTTAAATCTAATTCAGAGCCTTCAATTGGATAAAACTCGGTTGTGCTTTGTGCATCGGGGCCTGAGCTTTTGGCCAGGCGAATATTGCCATGTAAATGGATCACCTTGGAGCTGCCGGCACGTTCATGCAAGTCATCAATATTCTGGGTGATTACATGCACATCAAAGTTATCTTCAAGATTGGCGATCAGCTGATGGGCTGCATTTGGCTGTGCTTCCAGAATGTTTTTACGGCGGGCATTATAAAAGCGTTGTACCAGTTGTGGGTTTTTGGCCCAGGCTTCGGGTGTGGCGACTTCTTCTATAGGATGCTGTTCCCAAAGTCCATCACTGTCACGAAAAGTATTAATGCCACTTTCGGCGCTCATGCCTGCACCGGAAAAGACCACCAGCTTTTTCATTATTCTGTCTCCTGAATCTTTAGGTAGCTGAACCGCTAGATTGCGAATTTTCTTTCAAGAAGATGCCAAGTTCTCGGGAAAATTTTAGCGGTTCAGTCAGTAAAGGCGTATGGCCAGACTTGCTGAAAATTATCTGTTTGGCATGAGGCAGGCTTTCTGCAATCAGGCGCTGACCTTCAAAAGGATACAACTTGGATTGTACACCGCTAAAGAAGGTCACCGGACAGCTAAGCTGAGCTAGAGCCTCGCGGTAATCTTCACGATGATATAAATAATTATTGATATACCACGCCATATAATCCACCCGGCTGGAAGGTAATAACAGGCTTTGCAGGCGAGGTTGATTTAGGATAAATGCGAAAGCTTTCAGACTATATTTTTGTTCATTTTGTAGCTGAATAAACTTTAGCCATAGGGCAGCGATTTGTTTACGTACCGAAATGTCGAGATCGCGGATCAATTCAACTTGCTGGTATTGTGCAAGTAGGGCAGAGAGCTGCTGCAGGATGTCGATAAATTCCTGATGACGTGGACCAAAAAGTCCAAAAGCCCAAGCATCATCGACCGGAATTTTAGGTGTTTGATCGATATGTAAATAAGCAGAAATCTGACTGGAAAAGTTGCCATAATGTATGCCGTGCATTGCTGTGGTTGCGCCTATAGAGTAAGCAAGCACAATGAATTTATCTAAATTGAGCTGTTGAATTACCGACTGAATATCCAACCAGTGACTGGAAATTGCATCAAGATCTTGCGGAATTTTACAGCGACTGGAAGCCCCAAAGCCGCGCCATTCCGGAATAATGAAACGGAAATTTTTCTGATGCGCATAGAGAAAAGCTTTCCATTGCCAGCTCAGCATGCCGAGTCCTGAGAGTACCAGTACCGGCTGTCCCTGACCGTATTCGAGTACAAATAGCTGTTCACCATCGGGCATGCGATAAAAGGGCATGTGTGTCTCCCTATTTACAGTTATTTTGCATCAAATTGTTTGAGTCGCTGAATGACCTGTTCCAGCCAGGAAATCCAGCCCAGTTCCTGATCAATCCCCAGTTGTAAAATCATTTTATGAATATACAAGGTACGGTCATTTTCGTGTGCTTGAGCAAAGTCCTTGGCAAAAATCTGCTGATAGGTTTTTAGTTTTTCTTTATGCAGTTCCAGATGGCGTTCCAGCTCTGCCAAGGTGTTATTGCCACCAAGCTGGGCTTCGGCACGTAAACGCACCATCAGTTCTTCGCGCAGTTGTGCCGGTGGACTTTGTTGCAGCATCCAGTTGGCCAGTTCTTCCCGGCCCAGACGTTCCACCTGATATGTCTTTTTGCGGCTATTGGAATCTTCCTCTTCTATCGTCGAAATCCATCCTTTTTGCAGCATGGCATTCAGCTCGCGATAAATCTGCTGATGAGTGGCATTCCAGAAGAAGCCCATGGATCGGTCAAAACGGCGGGCCAGTTCGATTCCGGTGCTGGGCTTTTCAATCAGGCTGGTCAATAAAACATGCGCTAAAGACATAAGCGTCTCAAAAAAGTGACTCAGGATTATTATGCAACATGTTGCATAAAAATCAATTCTGGCATATAAATTAGTGCAACAAGTTGCATTAAACTGGAAAATTTGAGGGATCAAACTGCCAGTTGCTAAAACAATAGCCAGCCTAAACGCACGCTCAGGAGTTGAAATGTCTAAATATCCGAATTTACTTGCCCCATTGAACTTGGGTTTTACCACGCTTAAAAACCGCGTGTTAATGGGTTCCATGCACGTTGGTCTTGAAGAGGCACCCGGCGGATATGATCGGATGGCAGCTTTCTATGCAGAGCGTGCCAAAGGTGGAGTCGCTTTAATCGTCACCGGCGGGATTTCACCAAATGATCATGGGGTGACGTTTCATGGTGGTTCCAAACTTGACACTCTTGAAGAAGCTGAAAAGCATAAGGTAATTACCCAGGCCGTACATGAGGCGGGCGGGAAAATTGCCATGCAGATTTTGCATACCGGACGCTATTCTTATCAGGCTGAAAATGTCGCGCCATCCCCAATTCAGGCACCGATCAATCCGGTCAAACCGCATGCTTTAACTTCGGCTGAAGTGCAGCAAACCATTGATGATTTTGCCAATTGTGCCAAGCTGGCTCAATACGCCGATTATGACGGTGTAGAAATCATGGGCTCGGAAGGCTATTTGATTAACGAGTTTATTGCCGCGCGTACCAACCATCGTGATGATGAGTGGGGTGGAAGCTATGCAAACCGCATCCGTTTCCCGATTGAAATCGTACGCCGTACCCGTGAAATGGTCGGTGAGAACTTTATCATTATTTATCGCCTATCTATGCTGGATCTGGTCGAAGGCGGTTCAACTCTGGAAGAAGTCATCCAGTTGGCCAAAGAAATTGAAAAAGCCGGTGCGACCATTATCAATACCGGCATTGGCTGGCATGAAGCGCGTATTCCGACCATTGCCACCAAAGTGCCTCGTGCAGCCTTTACTTGGGTGACGCGTAAGCTGAAAGGTCAAGTGAAGATTCCTTTAATCACTTCAAACCGTATCAATACTCCGGAAATGGCTGAATATGTATTGGCGTCTGGTGATGCTGATATGATTTCTATGGCCCGTCCGATGCTGGCAGACTCTGAGTTTGTCTTGAAAGCGGAGCAGGGTCGTAGCGATGAGATCAATACCTGTATCGGTTGTAATCAGGCCTGTCTGGATCATATTTTCTCAATGAAAATTGCCACCTGTCTGGTCAATCCACGTGCCTGCTATGAAACAGAGCTCATTTTTAAAGAAACCAATGTGGCAAAAAATATTGCCGTGATTGGTGCAGGTCCTGCAGGTTTAAGTTTTGCTGTATATGCGGCAAATCGCGGTCATCAGGTGACGGTATTTGAAGCCGCTGCTCAGATTGGTGGGCAGTTTAATATTGCCAAGACCATTCCAGGCAAGGAAGAGTTTTATGAAACCTTGCGTTATTTCAAACGCCAGATTGAATTACAGCCACGTATTAAATTGCAGCTGAACCATAAGGCGAGTCTGGAAGAACTGGCTCAGTCAAACTTTGATGACATTGTGGTGGCAACAGGCGTGACACCGCGTCAACTTGAGATTCCAGGTATTGATCATGCAAAAGTACTGTCTTATCTGGACGTTTTGAAAGAACGTAAGCCAGTGGGTCAGCGAGTTGCCATTATTGGTGCAGGCGGTATTGGTTTTGATACAGCCGAATTCCTGAGTCATGAAGGAGAAAGTGGCAGTATCAATCCGGAAAAATTCTATGATGAATGGGGTATTGATACTGACTATGAAAATGTCGGTGGCTTAAAAGCTGCAAATGTAGAAAAACCGCAACGTGAAATTTATTTATTGCAACGTAAAGCCGCTTCAGTCGGCGCAAGTTTGGGTAAAACCACAGGCTGGATTCATCGTACTGGTTTAAAACACCGTGATGTGAAAATGATTGCGGGCGCCAGCTATGAAAAAATTGATGATCAGGGCTTACATATAGTCGTGAATGACAAACCTGCGGTACTAGAAGTCGATCATGTGATTATTTGTGCCGGTCAGGAATCTTATACCGCCATGTTTGATGAGCTAAAAGCAGCCGGGAAAAATGTGCATCTGATTGGTGGAGCGAAAGAAGCGGGTGAGTTGGATGCCAAGCGTGCAATCCGTCAGGGTGCTGAATTGGCGGCGGTGATTTAATTTAAAAACGTCAAGCTTTATTAACCTCTCCCTTGCGCAGCAGTGCTACTCATCTCCTATAAGGAGAGGGATAAATCGGTATAAAAAGTGTTATCTCCCTCTCCCTTTGGGAGAGGGCTGGGGTGAGGGAGATTAATTTTTTAATAACAAAAAAGGAATCCAAAATGACCATCGAAAATACCAGAAAATCCATTGTACGCTGGCATGAAATGCTAGAAACCCGTGATATGTCGATCTTGAATGAACTACTTGCTGAAGAAGTGGTATTTCGTTCACCCGTAGCGTTTCAGCCTTATCCTGGAAAACAGATGGTATTTTTTATTTTGACCAATGTCATTCAAGTCTTTGAAAACTTCACTTATCACCGTGAATTTATAAGTGAAGATGGTAACAATGTCGTACTTGAGTTTTCTGCCAATGTGGGCGATAAAAAACTAAAGGGAGTTGACATGATTCAGTTTAATGAAGAGGGTCAGATGATTGATTTTGAAGTCATGATCCGACCTAAGTCCGGACTTGAAGCCTTGGCTGTACAGATGGGCCAGCGGATGCAATCATTCCAAGCTAAAACTTAATTCGAACTATTGATTCAAGTCGGCATGAAATTTGTAAATCACAGCTAGTACAACTAGAGGGGGATGACAGATGAAAATGTTGCTTAAAAAATTGGGTCAGCTTTCCAGTGAATATCTGGATCGTTTCAGCGGAGCAGATCAGCCGACCCTGTATTACAATCCGAATGGTGTATTTTCAGGACTCATTGAGCGCTTACCGCAGCTGCAACAAAAATATCGTCCTACACCTTGGTTAGCCAATGCACACGCACATATTCTGTATTTCGATTTAATTAAAAAACGCACCATTAAACTGAAATATGATGCGCTTGAACAGCTGAAAATGTCAGATGATGGAATTACCGGTATTGCCTGGTATGGACTCGATCTTCCGGCAAGCACGCCGACCATTGTATTACTTCATACTATTACCGGTTCTCCTGAATCAATGCGTGAACTGGTTCGTGATCTGCATAAATATACGGGTTGGCGTGTTGCATTGTGTTTACGCCGTGGTCATGCAGACTTACCCATGCCTGTGCCTAAAATGAACCTGTTTGGTTCAACTCAGGATTTGCGTGAACAACTCTTGTATATACAGGACAGATTTCCTCAGTCCGATCTCTATGGGGTTGGCTCTTCTGCGGGTACGGGATTGTTAGTGCGTTATCTGGGCGAAGAGGGTGAACAAACCCCATTAAAAGCAGCTTTTGCTTTATGTCCTGGCTATAACACTGAAACTGGTTTTGCCAATGTGCATCCGTTTTACAGTAAAGTTATGGCCAAAAAACTGATTAAGCGCTTTATTCATCCTTATCAGGAAACCTGGCAGGTCTGCCCAAGCTGGAAACAGTTATTAGAAGTTAAAGATCTGTCCGAATTTGAAAAACTCTATTTTGAACTGGCTGGATTTACGGATTATGCCAGTTATACCCAGGCAACCAATCCGATTTATGTATTTGAAAGTATCAAAATTCCGCTGATGATTTTAAATGCGGAGGATGATCCGGTGTGTCACATTCGGAATTTAGAACCTTATAAAGAAAAAATTCGGTCGATGTCTAATATTATGGTGATTACCACCAAAAAAGGCAGTCATTGCGGCTTTTATCAGGGCTTGATGCAAACCGAATCTTGGGCTACCCGACTAATGGCAGACTATTTGATTCACTTATCTCGTGCACCGGCAACAGTATCTGCTTAAAAAGTTCTAATAAAAAACCCAGCATCTGCTGGGTTTTTTTGATGAATGATCCTGTAATCAGTCAAGTGCTGGCATCGCTGCGGCAATCGCGTCAGCAACCGCATCATCCTCAGACTTGTTTTCTGGATTTGAATTGGTTTTAGGTGTTGTCGCAGCAGGCTTTGAGGCAGGTTCTTCGCGGGTTTCAGGCACTGGTGCCGGCTCAGTGGTTTCTGGCTTTTTGATTTCACGACGGATTTCGGTCGTGGTGTTTTCAGTTTGCTCACGTTGAATTTCAACCGTTGGCGCTACTTCCTCTTCAATTGCCGCTGGCTCTACAGGTTCAAGCGGTTCAAATTGCGTTGGTTCTGGAGTCGAGATTTCAGATGCTGGAGTAACTTCTACTTGCTCTTCTTCTTTTGGTGCTTCTTTTTTTACACACGCAGTTAATGTCAGGCCAGTCAGGATTAGGGTGGAGATTAAAAGTTTCTTCATCATCATTGCATCAAACATAAAAGTGTGGAGGGGATACACCATTATAGCAGCAAAATGCAAGATAGAAATCATATGAACTTACTGTAATTTTTTATAGGAATTGCTGTTAGAATAGTCAATTGTTTATTGTTCTTTGAATTGATGCGGATTGACTTTGCTTTCTAGGTACAAGGTAAAGTAAAATTGCGCAACATTGCAGGCCGATTTAGGCTCGATTGTACGAGAAACCCAATGACCCATTTTATTTTCGTTACTGGTGGTGTAGTTTCATCACTAGGTAAAGGTATTTCAGCTGCTTCTGTTGCTGCACTTTTAGAAGCTCGTGGTTTAAAAGTGACCATGGTAAAAATGGATCCATACATTAATGTCGATCCAGGGACAATGAGCCCATTCCAGCATGGTGAAGTTTTTGTTACAGAAGATGGTGCTGAAACAGACTTAGACTTGGGTTACTACGAACGTTTCTTGCGTCGTGCGAAAATGACCAAATTGAATAACTTCACATCAGGCCGTGTTTACCAGGATGTTCTAAATAAAGAACGCCGTGGCGACTACCTGGGTGGTACTGTGCAAGTTATTCCACACATTACTGACAATATCAAAGAGCGTGTACTTCGTGCAGGCGAAGGTTATGACGTTGCGATCGTAGAGATCGGCGGTACTGTAGGTGACATTGAATCTCTCCCATTCATGGAATCTGTACGTCAGTTAATGGTGGAACTTGGTCATAAACGTACCATGTTAATGCACTTAACGTTACTCCCATACATTAAGTCTGCAGCAGAATTAAAAACCAAACCAACACAGCACTCTGTTAAAGAACTCCTGTCGATTGGTATTCAGCCAGACATTCTCATCTGCCGTACAGAATACGATGTAGATGCAGATACGACGCGTAAGATTGCATTATTTACCAACGTTGAAGCACGTGCCGTTGTGGTATGTAAAGACGCACGTTCAATCTACCAGATTCCACGTACATTCTACGAACAAAATGTTGACGATTTAATCTGTGAACGTTTTGGTTATAACGATCTTCCTGAAGCTGACTTAACAGATTGGGATAACGTTGTAGAAGCACTCCTGAACCCTGAATACACCGTACGTGTTGCAATGGTTGGTAAATACGTTGAACTTCCAGATGCTTATAAATCTGTCAACGAAGCACTTCTGCATGCGGGTATTCAAAACCGTGTGAAAGTTCAGATTGACTACGTAAACGCTGAAGAGCTTGAAAGCCAAGATGTAGCAGAAGTATTGAAAGATGCTGATGCGATTCTGGTTCCAGGTGGTTTCGGTGAACGCGGTACTGAAGGCAAAATGAAGGCAATTCAGTTCGCTCGTGAGAACGGTGTGCCGTTCCTCGGTATTTGCTTGGGTATGCAGTTGGCTGTGATCGAATACGCACGTAATGTTGCTGGTATTGCAGACGCGACCTCGACTGAATTTAACCGTTCAACCAAATCTCCATTGATTGGTTTAATTACTGAATGGTTAGATGAGCGTGGTGAAGTTCAGCAACGTTCTGCTGATTCTGATCTGGGTGGCACGATGCGTTTAGGCGCGCAAAAATCTGAACTGGTTGCAGGGACTAAAACTGCAGAAGTTTATGGTTCTGAAGAAATCATCGAGCGCCATCGTCACCGTTACGAGATGAACAACCGTTATATCCCAGTGCTGGAAGAAAAAGGCATGAAGATTTCTGGTTATTCTCCGGTACAGCATCTGGTAGAAACTGTTGAAATTCCTGCACATCCTTGGTTTATTGCAGTACAATTCCACCCGGAATTTACCAGCTCGCCACGCGATGGTCATCCATTGTTTGCAGGTTTCATTGATGCTGCGAAAAAGCAGTACCAAAAAACCAAATAATCGGTGCGTAGGACACAACTAGGGAAGTTTAAATGTCGCAATTAAAACCACAAGAAATTGTACGTTTGGGCGATATACAAATGGCAAATCATTTGCCATTTGTATTATTCGGCGGAATGAATGTACTTGAATCTAAAGACCTGGCTTTTGAAATCGCAGAGACTTATGTTGATATCTGTACACGTTTGGGTATTCCATATGTGTTCAAAGCCAGCTTTGATAAAGCCAACCGTTCAAGCCTGAACTCTTTCCGTGGGCCTGGCCTAGAAAAAGGTCTCGAGTGGTTAGCTGACATTAAAAAACACTTTAATGTGCCGATCATCACCGATGTGCATGAGCCGTACCAAGCGGCTCCTGTTTCAGAAGTGGCAGACATTATTCAATTGCCAGCTTTCTTAAGTCGTCAGACGGATCTTGTTGAAGCAATGGCAAAAACCGATGCGATCATCAACATCAAAAAAGCCCAGTTCCTGGCTCCACACGAAATGCGTCATATTTTGCATAAGTGTCTGGAAGCCGGAAATGACAAGCTGATCATTTGTGAACGCGGTTCGGCATTTGGCTATAACAATCTGGTTGTAGACATGCTGGGCTTCGACATCATGAAAGAAATGAATGTCCCGGTGTTCTTTGATGTAACCCATGCCTTACAAACCCCAGGCGGCCGTGCAGATTCTGCCGGTGGTCGTCGTGCGCAAATTACAACGCTTGCACGTGCGGGTATGGCAACGGGTCTTGCAGGCTTGTTCTTGGAAGCACATCCAGATCCGGAAAAAGCCAAGTGTGATGGTCCATGTGCGCTGCGCATGTCTCAGCTTGAGCCGTTCCTGGCACAGCTAAAAGAATTGGATACCTTGGTTAAAGGTTTCGAAAAGTTAGATACACACTGAGTTTATCACTCTTGCGCTGCCGTATAGGCAGCTCATATTAATCAACTGAGGAATAGTTCATGAGCCAAATCGTTGACATTCGTGCACGTGAAATTTTGGACTCTCGTGGTAACCCTACCATCGAAGCAGACGTAATCTTAGCATCTGGCGTAGTTGGCCGTGCATGTGCACCATCTGGTGCTTCAACTGGTTCTCGTGAAGCTTTAGAACTTCGTGATGGCGATAAAGCGCGTTACTTAGGTAAAGGCGTTAAAACTGCAGTAAATAACGTAAATACGTTAATCCGTGACGCTTTGGTCGGTAAATCAGTATTCGAACAAAAAGACATCGATAACACGATGATCGCGCTTGACGGTACTGAAAACAAAGAAAAACTAGGTGCAAACGCAACTTTGGCAGTGTCTTTGGCTGCTGCTCGCGCTGCTGCTGAAGAAAAGAAAATTCCTCTTTTCCAATACATCGCAGATCTTCGCGGTCAAACGATTCTAACCATGCCTGTACCAATGATGAACATCATCAATGGTGGTTCACATGCAGACAACAACGTCGATATTCAAGAATTTATGATTGAGCCAGTAGGCTTCACTGCATTCTCTGAAGCGCTACGTGCCGGTGCTGAAATCTTCCATTCACTTAAATCAGTTTTAAACAAAAAAGGTTTAAACACTGCGGTAGGTGATGAAGGTGGTTTTGCGCCGAACTTACGTTCAAACGAAGAAGCAATCACAGTTATTCTTGAAGCAATTGGTCAAACTGGCTACAAAGCAGGTTCTGACATCATGCTTGCGCTTGACTGTGCATCTTCAGAATTCTACAAAAATGGTCAGTACATTCTTGCTGGCGAAGGCAACAAAGCGTTCACAAGCAACCAGTTCTCTGACTATTTGGCAGGTCTTGTAAACCAGTACCCAATTATCTCGATCGAAGATGGTCTGGACGAATCTGACTGGGAAGGCTGGTCTTACCTGACTTCTATTCTTGGCGACAAGATCCAGTTGGTTGGTGACGACTTGTTCGTAACGAACCCGAAAATTCTGCAACGTGGTATCAACGAAAAAGTGGGTAACTCGATTCTGATCAAATACAACCAGATCGGTACCTTGACTGAAACTTTAGATGCCATCTACCTTGCGAAAGAGAATGGTTACTCTACTGTAATTTCACACCGTTCAGGTGAAACGGAAGATTCAACGATTGCTGATCTTGCAGTAGGTACAGCAGCGGGTCAAATCAAGACTGGTTCACTTTGCCGTTCTGACCGTGTAGCGAAATATAATCAATTACTTCGTATTGAAGAATTGACTAATGCTGCATATCGCGGTAAAGCTGAGTTCAAAGGTTTGAACTAAGCGACTTATGTCAATGTTAAATGTATTCGACTCGACTGCGAGTAAAGTACTGTTGGGCCTTGCGATCATTTTGATCGCAGGGTTTCAATATTTATACTGGTTTGGTGAAGGTGGTTATCATGATCATCAGCAACTGACCCAGAAAATCCAGCAACAGATGGAATTGAATGATGAGCTGAAAGAGCGTAATCGCGTTCTGGCGGCAGAAGTTTATGATTTGAAGAATGGTATTGAAGCCATCGAAGAACATGCGCGTTTAGATCTTGGTCTGATTAAGCCACGCGAAACTTTTATTCAAATGAGCACGATCAGTACTCAATATAAACCGATCTATCTTAATCCTAATTCTAAAGTAGACCTGCGAACCAATGAGTCAGCTGAAGCACCACCTACACCCTAAACTTTGGGTCATTCTTCCAGCTGCAGGTTCCGGTAGCCGTTTCTCCAAAACAGAACTGAAACAATATCAGATGATTCAAGAGCGAACTGTTCTTGAACATACGGTGGCTCGTCTGAATCAACTGCCTTTGACGGGTTATGTCCTGGCGATTGGTGCACAGGACAACGTGGCGAAAACATTGCCATTTTCCAGTCAAGAGAAAGCCCATTTCTGTCTGGGCGGTGCCGAGCGGGTGAATTCCGTGTTAAATGCACTGAACTATTTATCTCAAATCGCTTCTGAAGATGATTGGGTGCTGGTACATGATGCGGCGCGTCCCTGTGTCAGTCATGATTGTCTGCAACAGTTGGTCAATACGGCGATTACAAATGATCAGGCTGCGATTCTGGCGATTCCGGTGCGAGATACACTTAAGCGTGTAGTAACCAATTTTGATATTGAGGAAACAGTGGATCGCTCAATGCTCTGGCAGGCACAAACACCACAAATGGCCAAGCTAGGCGTGTTGAAAAGGGCGATTGAGCAGGCTTTGCAAAATGTTGCTACGATTACTGATGAAGCCAGTGCGCTGGAACATATCGGTGAACAGGTGAGTGTAGTACAGGGGCGTTCCGATAATATTAAAATTACCTATCCGGACGATCTAGAGCTGGCCAGGCTGATTTTAAAGGCTCAGGCTTAAAAATATATTCAAATAATATTTAAATAAAAGCAGAATAAATCTGGCTGTAGCGATCTATTCGCTATAGCTTTCACTTATAATTTTGCCATCATTCTTTTTCACCTTTTGGCCAATGATACCTTCACAGCAGTATCGGTTTTTACGTCACTCTTTGCGCGATGGACGTAGTATTAACCCGCAAGATTCATCTCGATGGACCAAGTTGCACCTTGATCCATGGTTATTGTGCTTTCTGGTTCTCAATGCAATCTTGGGTTTAATGGTGGTGTATAGCGCGACCTCCGAAGACTCTGGCATGGTGGTGCGTCAGGCCGTCAGTTTCGGGATTGGTTTTGTGCTGCTATTTATCTGTGCGCAGATTCCACCGAAAGTCTATCAGGCGATTAGTCCATACCTGTATGCCTTCGGGATCTTCATGCTGCTTCTGGTCTTTGTGATTGGTGAAAAACGTTTAGGTGCAACCCGCTGGATTACCTTGCCGGGGGTGGGAAGCATGCAACCGAGTGAGGTGATGAAATTTGCGATGCCTTTGATGATGGCATGGTATTTTGCACGTAAGCCGTTTCCTCCCAAATTTTTGCATATTGTCGGGGCTTTGATTTTATTGGGCATACCATTTGTTTTGGTGGCGCTTCAGCCTGACTTGAATATTGGTTTGGTGATTCCCGGTATTTTTGTTCTATTTTTAAGTGGCATGTCATGGCGTCTGATTGGTGGTGCAGTTGCAGCAGTTGCTGTGGCAGCACCGGTTGCATGGATGTTTGTGCTACAAGAGTATCAAAAAAAGCGTATTACCACCTTGTTTGATCCGGAGTCGGATGCCTTGGGCGCGGGCTGGAATATTATCCAGTCCAAAATTGCCATTGGTTCAGGTGGTTCCACGGGCAAAGGCTATACCGAAGGTACACAATCACATTTAGGTTATCTGCCTGAACATCATACTGACTTTATTATGTCGACCTATGCTGAAGAATTCGGTTTTATCGGTGTTTTTCTGCTGTTCAGTTTATTCACTGCCATTATTATTCGCTGTTTGATGATTGGTTTAAACAGCTTTCATAACTTTGGCCGTTTATATGCCGGAGCCATGGGGCTGACTTTCTTCTTCTTTGTATTTTTAAACTCCGGCATGGTGAGCGGGATTTTACCTGTAACGGGAGATCCATTGCCGCTAATGAGTTATGGTGGAACAGCAGTAATTTCTATGCTGGCCGGGATGGGCATTGTGATGTCGATTCATACTCATCGATAAGTCATTCTAAAAGTCAGACTGGTTCCGGCTTTTTATACACTTAAAATAAGTTGTCTTAGAAATCCTGTTTTGGCCAGAAGAAAAAGAAGAATATTTTAGAATTCATATTAAATTAAAAAAGCCCTCACTTGAGGGCTTTTTTAATTTCATACTTTAACTGAGAAACCAGGTGTAATAGCCCCAGATCATTAAAGGCCATGCTAGGAAAGGGCTAAACAACCATTTCCAGAACCAGTGGCGCGGCATAAAGCCCACACCATGGACAAAGCCTCCAGAAATACCAATCATGATATACATCATGGCACTATGGCTATATTCACCATTGGCATCCAGCATTGCGGAAGGATGAACCAATAACACGGCTGCGAGAGGAAAAGCCAGGAGGCAGGAAATCATCATCGCAAATTTGTTTGGTTTCTTGTCTACAACGGTTTTCTCAAGCGCAGCTTCTGTCATGTTTTATTCCTCATCCAGGTCTTGGTGTTGTTCCATGTAAATGGCAGCAATCACACTGGCAAAACATGCCATCAGTACACCCAGAATCCAGGCAAAATACCACATAGTTGTCTCTCCTTAAGACACAGCCCTTAGTACAGGCTGTGTGAATTATCTTCAATGTGTTTGTTGGTAATCACGCCCCACATCTTGTAATAACACCAAGTGGTATAGATCAGAATCAGTGGAACAAAGATACAGGCAGCAACGGTCATAACGGTTAAGGTATTTTTACTAGATACCGCATCCCACATGGTCAGACTTGCAACCGGGTTAATGCTTGAAGGCATCAGGAAAGGGAATAGGGCGAAACCAGCAGTCAGAATTGCACCGATAACTGCCAGAGATGAACCCAGGAAGCTCAAGCCTGCTTTATTTTTACCTGCTGCCAGTACAATGATCAAACCGCCCAAAATGCCGGCAATAGGCGCTGCCATCGTGATTGGATAAGTCGAGTAGTTATTCATCCAGCCTGGATTGGCATTGGTCAGCACTTCTTTGGCGAGCGGGTTGGCAACACCATTGGTATCAAAAGGTGTAACCAGTGTATAACCTTGAATACCACCAAAGTACAGCCAAGCGCCTGCAGCCAGGAAGGTAACCAGATAAACCAGACCCATGATTTGTGTTGCTTTGGCAGAACGTTGGCGTAGGTCACCATCAGTACGTAGCATTAACCATGCACCACCATGTGCACACAGCATCGATAAGCTGACCAGACCACACACAATAGCAAACGGATTCAGTAGTGCAAAGAAGCTGCCAGTATAAGTAGAACGTACAGTTTCATCTAGAGTAAATGGCACACCCAGGAACATGTTACCGAATGCCACACCAAAGACCAATGCAGGAACTGCACCACCAATCGCTAGACCCCAATCCCATGAATTGCGCCATTTGGTATTTTCCAGTTTTGAGCGATAGTCAAAACCGACCGGACGCAGGAACAGGGCAAACAGGACCAGCAACAGGGCCCAGTACATGCCGGAGAAGGCAGTTGCATAGACCATTGGCCAGGCAGCGAATAACGCACCGCCGGCAGTAATAAACCAAACTTGGTTACCGTCCCAGTGCGGTGCAATAGTATTGATCGCTGCACGGCGCTCACTATCATTTTTGCCCACAAATGGCATGATCGCCATGGAGCCCATATCGAAGCCATCGGTGAGGGCAAAGCCAATCAGCAATACGCCGACCAGCACCCACCAAATGATTTTTAATAATTCATATTCGATCATGCTTGAGTCTCCCCATTTGCCTTCTCTGCAGCTGCAAGCTTTTCAAAATGGTATTTACCGGTATGCAGTGAGCTTGGGCCAAGACGTGAGAACTTGATCATCAGATACATTTCAATAATCAGTAACACGGTATAGAATGCTGCCAATGCAAGGATTGAACCCCAGACATCACCTGTGCTTAAGCTTGATGCTGAAAGATGCGTCGGTAATACCTCACCAATGGTCCAAGGTTGACGACCTACTTCTGCTACATACCAGCCGGTTTGCGCAGCAACCCAAGGTAAAGGCAGTGCAAATAAAGCAAATTTCAATAACCATGGTTTGTTTTCTGCATTACGTTTTGCTACCGCAAAAGTTGCCAGTGCAAATAGAAGTAGCATCAGGAAGCCGGAAGCTACCATGGCACGGAAGGCCCAGAACAGACTTGGTACGTGTGGAATGGTATCTTTAGCGGCTGCTTTGATTTGCTCATCAGAGGCATCAACGACATTTGGCGTGTATTTCTTTAGCAGCAGACCATAACCGAGGTCTTTTTGACTTTCTTCAAAAGCGGTTTTCAGTTCTGGAGACTGATCACCCGCACGTAATTTTTCCAGTTGTGAATAGGCCACCATACCATTACGGATACGCGCTTCATGCTGAACCAGCAGGTCTTTAATACCTGTGACTTGTTCAGTCGTAGAGCGTGTAGCGATCAGACCCATCACATAAGGAATTTTCACTGCATAATCTGTAGTCATGGTTTCCGTATTCGGAATACCGAACAAAGTAAAAGGTGCAGGTGCAGGGTGGGTATCCCATTCTGCTTCAATTGCTGCCAGTTTGGTTTTCTGTACATCGCCCAGCTCATAACCTGATTCATCACCCAGTAAAATCACCGAAAGTGTAGAGGCAAGCCCGAAGATGGCTGCAATGGCAAAAGAACGGCGTGCAAACGGCAAGTCACGTTTTTTCAGCATGTAATAACTTGAAATGGCCAGTACAAAAATAGCACCTGTGACATAACCGGCAGATACGGTATGCACAAATTTAACCTGAGCGACCGGGTTAAAAATCAGTGCAGCAAAGTCCACCATTTCCATACGCATGGTTTCATAGTTAAATGCCGAACCGACCGGGTTTTGCATCCAGCCATTGGCGACCAGAATCCAGAGTGCGGACATGTTCGAGCCTAAAGCCACCAGCCAGGTTACGGCCAGATGTTGCACTTTGGACAGACGATCCCAACCAAAGAAGAACAAGCCAATAAATGTCGATTCAAGGAAGAAGGCCATCAAACCTTCAATCGCCAGCGGTGCACCGAAAATATCACCGACATAATGCGAGTAATATGCCCAGTTGGTTCCGAACTGGAACTCCATGGTCAGGCCGGTGGTTACCCCTAAGGCAAAGTTAATACCAAACAGTTTTCCCCAGAACTTGGTCATGTCTTTATAGATTTCTTTGCCGGAAATCACATAGGTGGTTTCCATAATGGCAAGCAAAAAAGCCAGGCCTAAAGTCAGTGGAACAAAAATAAAGTGATACATCGCGGTCATGGCGAACTGGAACCGCGAGAGATCGACCACGCTTTCAGAAATCATCAACGTGTCTCCTGGATTTGGGAAGGATTGCCGGCGATACGCTCGGCGACTTGGTTATCAAAATTTTTAGGAATCGTAGGCGCATCAAACCAGATATTTTTAATTACCATCAGTAGAATAACCTTGATAATTAAAATAGCGGTTATTTCTCTAACCACTCTCTGGTTTAGATTTTTGGGAACTAAGCTCATTCGACTAAGCCTGTTATATGACTTGTTGTATATTATTAATCTATTGTAACTAAAAAATAAATAGGCGATACAGTTTAAATAAATATATATTTATAAGTATTTGAAAATGATAAATATATATTTATATAAGTTAAAATTTATTCTAAATATTTTTTATTATTTTATGTAATTTTTTTGATTTTTAAATCCGACTAAAATGCTTATATTTATATATTTGAATGTAGATTATTTTAGTTGGATTAATATTTTTTAATCTGATTAAAATGCTTGGTTTTAAAATAAAGAATAAAATTAATCTAACTAAATTGGTTGGTTTTATAAGAGTTGAATATCAGTATCATAATCTTTCACATCATATTTATATTGATAAAAAACACACCAAAAAAAGAACATGCTGGAGGCATGTTCTTTTTAAGCTTTGTGAGGGAGACTGGACTTAGAAGTCGTAACGCATGCCTAGAGAAAGACCTAGGCTGTCTTCACCGCGTGCGCCACTTACAGCATTGGTACGACCTTGTGCCCAAGGGGTAAGGTTTGAGTTTTCATCATTTAGTACAGTTGCTATGTTGCCATAAATGCGGACTGTTGGATCTAAACGGTGTTCAAGTCCGATTGCCAGTAAAGTTGCATTCGCATCATCGGCATCCACATCGCGGTGGAATACTTCACCACGGAATGAGGTTTTTGGTGCAAATTTATATTCACCGGCTACACCAAATACTTGTGCATCTGGGTTTGCTTCAGAATTATCATGTTGAAGGAATTGGTATAAACCGCCCAGATTGAATTCAGGGGTGATTTTGTAAGCACCAGCAATACGGAAACCATCGCGCTCACCACGGGCAGCTTCTTCTTCATAGTGTTCATAGGCAGCAGCGAAATCAACTTTACCTTCTTTATAGGTTAAAGCGAGGTCATATGCTTTATCTTTGTCCTTGGCACCATCTTTAGTAGCATCCGGACTATTAGTTTCATGTAGTGACATCGCACCTAATACGTTGAAACCGCCAGCAAATTTTGGTGATTTATATTCAATGGTATTGGCATTACGTTCATCAAAACGCAGGTTGCCTACACGCGTGACGTTACGAACGTCACCGACCATATCACCAAAGAAGTTGACCGGGCCACGTGCTACTTTGAATGGGCTGTCAAAACGGCCGATACGCGCTTGACCGAAATCACCTTTTAAACCAACAAAAGTATCACGAGTTGCAAATTCAACATCATCATTTGCAGAACCACTTGCAAAGTTAATTTCCTGTTCGATTTGACCAAATACGGTCATACCGTTTTCTAATTTTTGTTCAGCTTTAAAGCCTAGGCGTGAAGAGTTTGAAGAAAGACCTACTTCGTTATAATCCTGGCCATCATCCAGATAATCTAAAGAAACGTGTGCACGACCATACACTTTAACATCAGCAGCAGCTGCCATCACTGGTGTTAAAATTGTTGCCCCGATTGCTAATGCAGATAACGTTTTTTTCATGTGTTGCTCCAATAAAGACTTTTTTATTCATCGTCTTAAAAACAAGTTTCAGTATTGTTTTGAAACATCTACTGCTCTATGGGTGCCAAGTATTCATTACAAATAAGTCAATATGATTAAGGAAATATTTCAGAAATATTAAAGACAATCATTACCTTATTTTTTATAGGATTATGAGTGGGGTAAGCAGGATTGATGCAAATACAGCTAAGCTCGGTGTTTGCTGCAAAACTTAAAAATAGGCTAGGTGACTTTTATTGATATTTTAGTGGCTTAATTTAGGGTGAAATACATCAGACATAAAAAATGGAGCCGAAGCTCCATTTTTAGATATTAAGAATAGCTTAAAGGGCAGCTTTAATTTTCTCAGCCAGCGCTTTAATTTTTTCCTGGTCGCCCATCTGTGCAGCATGTTTGCCCAGATTATGCAAAGAGGTAGGAACCAGATGGAAATGTACGTGTGGTACGGTCTGACCCGCTGCGGCCCCTGATAATTGCATCAGCACGATACCGTCCACACCTAAACCTTTTTCAATGGCTTTTGCAACTTTCTGTACGATCTGAATCGTATAGGCTGCAGCTTCAGGGGGTAGATCCAGTAAAGTGATCGCCGGAGTTTTCGGAACCACGAGAGTATGACCTTCTGCCTGAGGCATGATGTCCATAAATGCAAGAACCTGGTCATCTTCATACACTTTTATCGCAGGAAGTTCACCGCGTAGAATTCGTGCAAAAGTATTCTGATCATCATAAGTCATAAGTATATTCCTTGAGCGTCATTAAACTGAATTATTTACAGTTCAATTCTTTCTGACGATCTTTGATCGCGTCAAGACGTTGTTGCTCTTTTTCCGAGAATTTTGGCTTGGTTGTATAGCAATTGTCATTACCAAACTTGGCTTTTGCTTCAGGATCTTTGAAACAGAAACCTTTAGACGCATAAATCACGTCATGATCATTTTTTAATTTTTTGCACTCTTGTTCAGATGCAAGAACCGATGTTGAAGCCCCGAACAAAGTTGCAAAGCCAATCAATGCTGCAACAGAAAATTTCTTCATGAGAGTTTCCTCTGGGTTATCCACTATATGTGCCTGCCTACTAGTCACAATATGAGGTTTCGTTATCATTATTCAATGGCGAGATATTACTCGATGGTAATATTACTCCATGATTCATACATTTTCACAGCACTGGAAAAATCACTGTTTTTATCCGACAGATCGCTGGCCGCCTGAATCAGATTCTGGGTCAACGAGAGCACAGGCGCAGAAAGTTTGGCTTCACGTGCAAGGTCGATTGCAATGCCTGTATCTTTGGCCAAGAGTGGCAGGGCAAAGGTTACAGGAAAACTGCGGTTTAAAATACGCTGTGGCAATACGGTTTCAGTCACCATACTTTTACCACTTGAAGCATTAATACAATCCAGTGCTTCATGCAGGTTTACCCCATGCGCTTTCAAGGTAGTAAAGCCCTCAGCAACGGCACACAGGTTTACAGCCATTAACATATTATTTACGGCCTTCACTGCAAAACCCGCGCCAGATTCACCGACATGCTTGATCAGCTTGCCAAATGCCTGCATCGCAGGAAGGGCTTTTTCATAGCCCTCTGCATTACCGCCCACCATCACGGTTAATGTACCATTTTCAGCACCAACGGTTTGGCCGCTGACCGGTGCATCCAGAAAGATTACCCCATGTTTAGCCAGTTGTACTGCCAGTTTTTGGGCAGAATCCGGTACACCACTGGTGCAGTCGACCCAGACTGAACCGGATTTAAGCGGTAAATTTTCCAGAAGTCGTTCAACGTCAGCGCTAGTTGGCAAGCATGAAAAAATCACATCTGCCTGTACGGCCTGTTCCAGTGTGACGGCTTGGGTGCCATATTCAGCCGCATGTTGCTCTGCTTTGTTAAAGCTGCGGTTCCAGACATAGACCGTATCAAACTGCTTGGGTAAATGTGCAGCCATACGAAAACCCATTGCACCTAGGCCGATAAATGCCACTGACTGAATCATGCTGTACCCTCTGAATATGTTTAAAGCTATTTAATATTTTTTTCTGGTGCGGGGAATCTACACTAAACATCAAGACGTGTAGAGCGCTGCACCAGCCAGGTCGTCATTTTGGGCCAGAATGTATTTGCCGTTTTCTGGTTCGACATTAGTCCAAGATGACCACCCGGTATAAGAGTAAACGTCTTATCTTGGCTACTTGTCAATTCCATCAAAGGCTTAGCTGACTGTTCTGTGACAATCTGATCGGTTTGACCTGCACCTACCAACAGGGAGCAGCTGATATTTTTAAGATCAACGACACGGCCATCCAAAGTGATAGAACCCTGTTTTAAAGGATTTTGCAGCCATAAATGCAGCACCATGTCCTGATTAATCCCACCTGGATAATCAATCATCTTGTTCAGGAAATTTCCCATGGTGGCATGTTCATAGACATCTTCGACATGATCCAGATTCAGCAAAAACTGCTTCTGGCTTTTGAGCCAGCCGATCGGATCGAGTAACTTGAAGCCCAAGGCATTTACAATACCCGGCGTATGAATATATTGCTTCGGGATCAGTCCTTGATGAATGGCTTGTTGCAAATTCTTATTTTTAGAAATCAGTTTATTAGTCGTAGAAAAAAGTTTGCCGACACGTCCTGACGCATAACTGTCGATAGGACTGCCCACCACGATCAGATTCTTGACATGTTCAGGCGAATGCAAGGCGGTATAGAGCGTGACAAACACGCCAGCCATACTCCAGCCGTGCAAGGAAATGAACTGACTGCCCGAATGCTTGCAGATGGTTTCAATGGATTGAGGAATGGCGGCATCGATAAAAGATAAAAAATTCAGGTGACGATGCTTAAAGTTAAAGCGTTTCCATTCCACCAGATAGACATCAAAACCGCTATGCTGAAAATGCTTGACCAGAGAGCGATAAGGATACAGATCATAGATATCCATATTAATCGCCAAGGGTGCGATAAAAACCAGAGGCTCCTTATATTTTTTTTCGGGTGAAGCGTAATAACGAATCTTGCAAAACTCGGTGCCGGCAATATATTCAAAAGGGGTTTTTTGCGACAGGATCAGTGAGGAGGCATTAAACACCCGGGTACTAAGGTGTTTCAATTTTTTTTGCTGGCGCTGAAAGTTTTGTTTTAACTGAATCATGTAAATAAAATATCCGTATCCGCGGGAGGATTGATCGAAGTCTAAGCAATAATCGCTTATTATGCCTTGACCTGAAATAGCTTAGGCGCTCAAAATGTTGGCAAATTTTTACAAAAGGCAGCCCGAGGGCTGAGGTAAAGCGATGAGCCAGCAAGACGATATTTCTTACCAATTAGAAACTTTAGCCATTCGTACCGGCCATACCCGCACTTTTGAAGGTGAGCATGGCGAACCGATTTTTCTAACATCGTCCTTTGTTTATGAAAATGCTGCAGAAGCCGCAGCCAAATTCTCAGGCCAGGAACCGGGCAATATCTATTCTCGCTTTACCAATCCGACCGTTGCCATGTTTGAAAAGCGTCTGGCTGCACTTGAAGGTGCAGAGCGCGCCGTCGCCACCAGTTCGGGTATGGCAGCTATTATGGCAGTGATGATGGCTTTTTTAAAAGCGGGCGACCATGTGATTTGTTCACGTGCAGTCTTCGGTTCTACGGTTTCCATGTTTGAAAAATATGTCGCAAAATTTGGCGTCAGCGTTGATTTCGTCGATTTGACCGATCTTGATGCATGGAAAAATGCCATCAAGCCTGAAACCAAAATTCTCTTTGTTGAATCTCCATCCAATCCTTTAGCAGAAGTAGCCGATATACAGGGACTCGCCGATATTGCGCATGCCAATAATGCTTTACTGGCGATTGATAACAGCTTCTGTACACCTGTGTTACAACAACCACTCAAATTTGGTGCAGACTTGGTAGTGTATTCTGCGACTAAATATCTGGATGGTCAGGGCCGCGCCTTGGGTGGTGCTGTCGTAGGTAATCACAAGTTACTAGAAGAAATCTTCGGCTACGTGCGTACCACAGGCCCGTCAATGAGCCCATTCAATGCTTGGGTCTTCCTGAAAGGCTTGGAGACACTACGTTTGCGTATGCGTGAACATTCAGCAAGTGCTCAGCAACTGGCTGAATTTTTGAATCAGCATCCAAAAGTAGAAAAAGTATATTATGCGGGCCTGCCTGAGCATGTCGGTCATGAACTGGCAGCAAAACAGCAGAGCGGTTTTGGCGGTATTGTGTCTTTTGAAGTCAAAGGTGGCCGTGAGGAAGCGTGGACTGTCATTGACAATACCCAGTTTATTTCGATTACCGGCAATCTGGGCGATGTAAAATCGACTATTACCCATCCGGCGACCACGACACACGGTAAATTGTCGCCTGAAGCCAAAGAAGCCGCTGGTATTCGTGAAGGTTTAATTCGCGTATCTGTTGGTTTGGAAGAGATTGGTGATATTATCCAGGATATTCGTCGCGGTTTAGACCTGATTTAATTTTATAAATTTATGTTCGGAGATATTTATGAACATTAACATGTTGATGCAGCAAGCTCAGCGCATGCAGAAAGAAGTTGAAAACAACGTAAAAAAAGCCAAAGAAGAGCTTGCGCAAACTGAAGTGCATGCCGAGGCGGGGGGCGGTCTGGTGAAAGTGACCATGACTTGCCGTAACGTGGTGAAGCGTATCGAAATCAATCCTGAATTACTTCAGGATGATCCAGATATGATCGAAGACCTGATTGCAGCGGCAATGAATGATGCAGCACGTCAGGCAGAAGTGGTATCTGACGAAAGAATGAAAGCAGCGAACTCAGGCATGGGTTTACCGCCTGGTCTTGCAGGTATGTTCTAAGGAAGAATGCGCAATGTTTAGTGATCGTTTTGATCAACTCGTTCAAGCATTACGCATTTTGCCAAGCGTTGGGCCAAAATCGGCTCAACGTATGGCATTGCATATGATCATGAAAAATCGTGAGGGTGCTATTGGTCTGGCACATGCGCTGACTGAGGCAACCAATCACATTCATGAATGTTCAGTCTGTCATTCTCTGACCGAAGACGAAGTCTGCAATATTTGCAGCTCTCTGGATCGTGATGATGAACTGCTCTGTGTAGTGGAATCACCTGCAGATGTCATGGCGATTGAGCAAAGTGGTAGTTTCAGAGGTAAATATCATGTATTGGGCGGACATTTATCGCCACTGGATGGTATTGGTCCCGAAGAAATCGGTATTCCGTACTTATTGCATCGTTTGGCCAATGGTCAGGTGAAAGAAGTGATTCTGGCAACCAATGCCACGGTAGAAGGTCAGGCTACGGCGCATTATCTGGTTGAGGCCAGTAAGCATTTGCCGATCCAGATGACCCGAATTGCCCAGGGCGTACCACAAGGTGGTGAGCTGGAATATGTCGACAGTCATACCTTGAGTCAGGCAGTACATAACAGGATGCGCATGAAGTAAGCTAAGCTTAAATATCTTGTTAGTTTTAATATAAAAAAGATATTAATTAGAATATAAATCCTGATAAGTAAGCGCCATTTTTTAGGAAATAGGGCAGAATTGACGTTATTTTTTATACAAAAATTCTATAGATCAGTTAATATGGATCTATCGAGAATCTAATCTTAGACTCAGTTCTATGTTTCAATTTATTCAACATCAAAACGACTTAACTCATGTGCTGAAGCTGATGGATCAGAATTCAGTGTATGGGCTGGATACCGAGTTTATCAAGGTTGATACCTTATGGCCTAAGCTGGGTGTTTTTCAGATTAACGTAGACAATAAGGTCTATTTGTTGGATGGAACCACGCTAGATCTGACTGAGTTCCTTAATAAAATTTTTAACGCACAGCAGAATATTTTTCATGCCTGTAGTGAAGATATCGACCTGATCTATCACTATACCCAGAAGAAATCGCTGAGTAATGTATTTGACACTCAGGTTGGCATGTCTTTTCTTGGGCATGGTCTGCAAGTCAGCTATCAAAATGCATTGAAGCAGATGCTGGAAGTCGATATCGAAAAAGACCAGACCCGTTCTGACTGGTTGGCGCGTCCACTCAGTTCCGAACAGTTGCTCTATGCTGCCAATGATGTGCATTATCTGGTGCAACTGTCAGAGAAAATTAAACAGGATCTGGATTCGAAAGATCTGCTGGATTTTGCCTTGCAAGATTGCCGTTTTCTGACTCAGGAAATTGGCGAAGATACCCCAACTGCCTTGTTGTATCAGGATGTCGGCAATTACCGGCATTCACGCCGTCAGCTGATGCAATTGCAGCAATTAATGGTTTGGCGTGATCAGATTGCCAAAGCACTGAATCAGCCACGCAGTTTCATTTTGAAAAATGCCAGCATGATTGATCTGGTGGAAAAATTCCCGCGCAATAATTTCCAGCTGAGTCATGTGAAAGACATTCGTTCGAATGTGGTTCGTGAGCATGGCAAAACCATTTTAGATTTATTGAAATTCCTGCCGGAGCCGGCAAATTGGCCTTTACGTCTGGCACGTCCAATTCGCCATTCTTCCAAAGATATTGGCGAAAAAATTGATTCAATTATTCAGAATGTCGTCAATGAAACCTCGATTCCCAAAGAAGTGCTGATGCGCAAGAAATGGTTGAATGCACTGTATCAGCATGTAGTTTTTCACAAGGATGAACAGGATCTGCCGGATTATCTGCTTGGGTGGCGCTATGAGTTATTAACTCGGCCACTGATTCAGGTATTGCATCAGGACGAATCTTATCTGTCTACCCAGATGAAAGTCAGCGAGTGATTAGCTACAGGATTGGTTAAAGAAAAAGCAATTATACAAAATCACGACTGATGCATGAGACGTGGCTAATGTTTCTGTCTTTTTTTTGATGTATCCTTGCGGTTGTTTTTCCAGAAAAGTCGTTTGAAATATGCAAGTGTCTATCTACAAATCCAGTAAAAAAAGTGAAATGTATCTGTATGTGGCGCGTCCTGCGAATGAAAGCGAAGCTGAAACATTCGAACCTTTAAGCGTATTGACTGAAGCAGTACAGGCAGCATTTGGACGTGCGACTTTTGTCATGCATCTTGAATTAAGCGAATCACGTAAACTGGCACGTGCCAATGTCTTGCATGTCATGGATTCTATTGAAACCCGCGGTTTCTTCCTGCAAATGCCACCAGAAGGCTTGATTGATCCAAATGCGGTCGCACCAGAAGGTTTACGCGGTGCTTAATGTTAATTCAGGAGTTGTGAAATGAATGGTTATGTGGCTGTATTAGACTCAATTCCTGAACAGAGCATTGCCGTAGCAGTTTATTTGCTCGGCAGCCTGATTGCTTTATGGTGCTGGTATGGCGTAACCAAACGTCTACCTAAACCTATGGGCGGTTTTTTGTGGATTGTGGCCTTTGCCATTCTGTTGACACCGACGGTATCTGAGGGGGCGAATGCTTCTATTGCACCTGCGATCTTCGGTCTGTTATTTGGGGTGTTGACCAAAGAGCAATCCCTGGTTTGGATTAATGCGTCACTTATTTTATTTGTCATTGGGATTGGATCTGTGATTGGCTATTGCTGGTCGACCTATGTGTCGAACAAAAGCAATATTCGTGTTCACGAGAAAAGTTCACCGCTGTAAGTAAAAAATAAGGTTCAATCATGTCTGCTGATATTCAACAATTTTCAGGTACCGATCAGTACATTGCGACTGACAGTTTAAAACTTGCGGTGAAAGCTGCACGCAGTTTGCAAAAACCGTTGCTGGTCAAAGGTGAGCCGGGTACAGGTAAGACTTTGCTGGCCGAGCAAGTCGCAGAAAGTCTGGGTTTGAAGCTGATCACCTGGCACATCAAGTCCACTACCAAAGCACAACAAGGCCTGTATGAATACGATGCCGTATCCCGCTTGCGCGATAGTCAGTTGGGTGATGACCGTGTCTATGACATCAAGAACTACATCAAGCCGGGTAAATTATGGGAAGCGTTTACCAGTGAAGAGCGCTGTGTCCTGTTGATTGATGAAATTGATAAGGCAGACATCGAGTTTCCAAATGACTTGCTGCATGAACTCGATAAAATGTCGTTCTATGTATACGAGACTGGCGAGACCATTACCGCAACTCAGCGCCCAATCGTGATCATTACCTCAAATAATGAAAAAGAATTGCCAGATGCTTTCCTGCGTCGTTGCTTCTTCCATTACATCGAATTCCCGGATGAAGCCACCATGCGTGAAATCATCGATGTGCATTTTGCCAATATCTCGACCACATTGGTCAATGAGGCTTTGCAAGTCTTCTTTAAATTACGTCAGATTCCGGGTTTAAAAAAACCACCTTCAACTTCTGAACTGATCGACTGGCTCAGCCTGCTGATGGCTGACGACATGCCCGAAGATATTCTGCGCAATACTGATAAATCCAAAGCAATTCCGCCCCTGTACGGCGCATTAATCAAGAATGAGCAAGATGTGCAGTTGCTCGAACGTCTAGCATTTATGTCACGTCGTTAAGGGAGAAACACGCATGTTTGTGCGACTGTTTTATACCTTACGCAAATACGGCGTGCCGGTATCGACCCGCGAACTGATTGACCTGAATCAGGCAGTTGCCGCAGGACTGGTCTTTGCCAATCAGGACGAGTTCTATCAGCTGGCCAAAATTGTAATGGTCAAGGACGAGCGCTATTTCGACAAGTTCGATCGTGCCATGAAAGACTATTTTGATGGTATCGCGACCTTTGATCTGGATGAGCTGCTAAATCAGGTGCATAAGCTGCCCAAAGACTGGTTTGATCTGGAGTTGCTGGAAAAGCATTTGACCCCGGAGCAGCGCGAAGAGCTGAAAAAAGCCGGATCGCTGGAAGAACTGATGAAAATGCTAGAAGAGCGTCTGCGCGAACAGCATAAAAAACATCAGGGCGGCAACAAGATGATTGGTACCGGTGGCACTTCACCCTTTGGTGCCTATGGCGATCATCCTGAAGGCGTGCGTATTGGTGGGCCGGGGCGTAAGCGTTCTGCGGTGAAAGTCTGGGAGCAGCGTCAATATCGCAATCTGGATGATGAACAGATTTTAGGTAGCCGCCAGATGCAGATGGCATTGCGCCGTCTACGAAAATTTGCCCGTCAGGGTGCAGCCGAAGAACTGGATATTGATGGTACGATTCGTGAAACGGCCAAGCAGGGCATTCTGGATGTACAGTTGGTGCCGGAGCGTCGTAACCGCATCAAAGTTTTAATGCTGTTCGATGTCGGTGGTTCGATGGATGCGCATATTGCCCAGTGTGAAAAGCTGTTCAGTGCGGCGAAAACCGAATTCAAGACCCTGGAATATTTCTATTTCCATAACTGTCTCTATGACTATGTCTGGAAAGACAATATCCGTCGTTCCAGTTCACGTATGAATACCTGGGATTTGTTCAATACCTATGGCCGTGATTACCGCGTGATTGTGGTCGGAGATGCCAGTATGGCACCGTATGAGCTGAATTCTGTCGGAGGTTCGGTTGAGTATATGAATGATGAAGCTGGACAGGTCTGGTTACAGCGTCTGCGTCAGCATTTTGATAAAACTGCCTGGCTGAATCCGGAAGAAGAAAAATACTGGCATTACACCCATACCATTGGTCTGATCCAGCAAATATTTGAAAATCATATGTTTCCAATGACGCTGAAAGGCATTGAAGACATGACCAAATATCTGGCACGTTAATTCCATTTATCTATAAGTGACTTTAGCTATAGTTATTAGTGCTTTAAAACAAATTATTCTAGTATAAAGTCACTCATTATCTTTTATTTAAAATCTCGGGCATGATTATGACTCATCAAATTAATGGTATTGCCTTACCCAATGAAGAGGGTTTTTTTGGTCAGTATGGCGGTCAGTTTATTCCACCCGATCTGAAACAGGCCATGGATGATATTAATGTGGCCTATCAGGAAATTCGTCAGACTGAAGAATTTCAGAATGAACTGAAAGACCTGTTTGCCCATTATGTCGGTCGCCCAAGTCCACTATTTCATGCCAAACGTCTTTCTGAACAGCTCGGTGGAGCTCAAATTTATCTGAAACGTGAAGACCTGAATCATACCGGCGCACATAAGATTAATCATTGCTTGGGTGAAGCTTTACTGGCCAAATATATGGGCAAGACCAAAGTCATCGCAGAAACCGGTGCCGGTCAACATGGTGTTGCATTGGCAACCGCGTGTGCTCTTGTCGGTATTCCGTGTGAAATTCATATGGGTCAAGTGGATATCGAAAAAGAACATCCAAATGTCGTGAAAATGAAAATTCTGGGTGCCAAACTGATTTCTGTGACTCGCGGTACAGCTACGCTTAAAGATGCAGTCGATAGCGCTTTTGAAGAATATTTAAAAGACCCGAAAAACTACATCTATGCTATCGGTTCGGTGGTTGGGCCGCATCCATTCCCGATGATGGTGCGTGATTTCCAGTCGATTATTGGCGATGAAATTAAAGTTCAGGCCAATGAACGTTTTGGTGCAAATCCTGATTATGTTGTTGCCTGTGTTGGTGGTGGTTCTAATGCAGTAGGCGCATTCACTGCATTTTTAAATGAACCCGATGTGAAACTGGTTGGCGTTGAGCCGGCAGGTCATGGTTTAGATACCGATATGCATTCAGCTACTTTGACCTTAGGTAAACCGAGCCAGTTACATGGTATGGCCTGTTATGTGCTAGAAGATGAACAGGGCGAGCCATTGCCAGTGCATTCAATTGCTTCTGGTCTGGATTATCCGGGTGTGGGGCCGCAGCATAGCTTGCTGAAAGATTTGGGTCGGGTAAAGTACACGACTGCGACCGATCAGGAATGTCTGGATGCATTCATGACCTTGTCACGTGTAGAAGGCATTGTACCTGCACTAGAAAGTTCGCATGCGGTGGCTTGGGCCATTCGTGAAGCTGGTAAATTGCCAAAAGATATCAAGATTGTAGTGAACCTATCGGGTCGTGGTGATAAAGACTCAGATTATGTTGCAGAAAAATTAGGTCTCAACTGATTTTAGTCAAAATGTTCATATAAAAAATCCCGGTACATGTGCCGGGATTTTTTATGCATCAGATATAAAACTTTATTTTGTATCATTTAAGTGATCTTCAAATGCCTTAGAGAAAGCTAGATGATGTTTTAACCTGAGATATATTGCTGTAACTGTTCAATCAATTTGCGTTGGTCATCCATGGCGGCCTTGACCAAATCCCCAATTGAAATCAGACCGATCAGTTTTTCATGTTCGACCACAGGTAAGTGGCGTAGGTGGCGTTCAGTCATCAAAGATAAACAGTCTTCTACGCTAGTAGCTGTATTTACGGTAATCACTTTAGAGGTCATGATTTCATTAACAGTGGTGTCGAATGAGGTTCTTTGCATCAGGGCGATCTTACGCGTGTAATCCCGCTCTGACAAAATCCCCACCACGTTGTCTTCATGGGTTACCACAAGCGCCCCGATTCCTTTATCTGCCATCAAAGTGATGGCCTCTAAAACGGTAGAATCTGGACGGATGGTATAAATAGCTTGATGTGTTTTTTCACTGAGCACCTGTGCCACATTGGTCATGCTTAATCATCCTTATTGGTCAATTTATTATTAATCCTAGAGTATGTATTCAACCTGAACATCTCTAAGTGTTTAGGTTTTAGTCTTTATAAATAGCATGTTATTTAAGCAATGTGCAGTCTTTGTTGCGAAAAAAACAGATGACGCATCTGTGCAGCAGTCAGTTTGAGTTTGGTTCCATTGGTGTTGAACAGGGCTGGCGTAACATTCAGTCGAGACAGGGTCGGCAATAATGCATTTTCAAAATCTTCAGAATTGATTTTACGCGGAATGTAATCCGGCCAATGTTGCTGGGCATAATTTTTAGCATCCAGCGGATTGAGCCAGAATGGAAAGATACAATCTTCCTGGTCACGCATCATCGCCCAGCCTTGGTGATATGCGCCCCATAGCTCGCCACAATTCATCAAAGATTTAAGCATCGTGATCTTTAACAGAAAGTTTTTGCAGATCGGATCAAATTGAATAATTTTTCGTGGTTTCATTAGAATAAAGTGCTATTGGAGTTCAGGCTCTATTCTAGGAACTTTATATGAAATTACTGTTTCAGCTTTGCAAGGATTCGTAAGAAAATATGTATTGATTGCTATTTATTGAAAAAAGGGCTGAAAAAAACGCCACCTAGGTGACGTTTCTTTATGCTTGCATGGTGGCCATGTTTTGCCAGTACTGGGCTTTGAGTGAATCTCGTTCTACACGGAAACCTTGATAATAAAGTTCTGCTAAAAAAAGCGCTGCTTTACCATGGCCAGCACGAGCGGCTTCTTCAAGCTGTTTTACCGCATCAGCAAAGTTCATTTGCGATTGAATGGTATTCACGGCATCTGCGTACAGATGTTCCAGATCGTGTTGAGAGAGTTGATGTATCATATAAAAACTCCTTAATTTTAATTATGATTACAGGATAGACTATTTAGTCTAAATACAAATATAAATTAGTATTGTTAAACTAATATTACAAAATAATGGAAAAGTCAACTATTCGATTTTATTTGTTTACTTAAGTTATAGTTTAACTGATTAAACTATACACAACTATAAATATTATTAAGCTACATTGTAAATGGATAGCAAACAATAAGGAGAAGGCCATGATGACAAGAACTTTAGATGGTGTGAAATTTGATATGCCTCCGACTGCAGGTCAAATTATGGAACTTGCCGATTTGCATCGTAAAAAACTCGATCAAGCTATATTCAGTAAACATACCCATCTGGGTGATTATGGACTGGCACAACGTAAAGAAGTCTACGACTTTACCCGTGCGCTGGATGAAAACCAGCGTGAGCAGTTTTATAAGCTTTATAATGGTGAGCTGGTCCGCATTGCAGATGAGGATCGTCTGCATCCGCCTGAAGCAGAAGCGGGTTTAAGTAAATTTGCAATTGCACTGGTATTGCTTGTTGTTGCATTGGTGCTGTATTCAACAATTATTACCAGAATCATGAATTAGTCCTCGAAATAGCAGGATTCAGCTCTTATGAATATTCAGTGCGCTGACTTGAACTTATGTAACTGCGACCATACACTACCTCTAACCTGAGGTAGTGTATGTCTATAGATACAGAAAAACTAAGCCAATTTTTCAGCAGAATCAAACTGGAACAGATTTATAACAGTGTGGTTATTTTTATTATTGCGATCATTCTACTTTTAGCCGCATTTGCTCTATATCGTCCGTTGAGCATTGCTCAAGTCACCCAGATTCAGCAACTGTCTAAACAGCAAAACCTTCCCCAAACTCAGGATATGGCACTCGCTTTATTAGAGCAGCAGCATATCCGTCGTGGGCAATATCTTAAATTGATGCAGGCCTATCAGCAGGAATCACTTCGGGCACGTCAGCTTCCGCCGGTCTCTGTGGAGATGCCTTAGGCATAGGGTTTGTTGGTAAGTAATAATTGGCATCCATTAAATTTCGCTCCAAACGCATTTTCAAGGCATTTTGATCCAGTTCTTTGTTGACGACGACTAGGGTTAAGCGATCAGGATGAAAATGCTTGCGCACTGCATTTTGTACATCTGCCGCTGTGATTTTAGCCAGCCGATCTGGATAACTGGATAGATAATTACTTTGCTCACTATAGAAGCCCATATTGCCTAGCTGGGCATTAATGGTGGCATTGCTGCTGTAATTATTAGGAAAAGCACGTAACATGCCTGCTTTGGTTTCTTCCAGACGCTGAGTATCAATAGGTTGACTGACAAAGTTGATAAATGCTTGATGTGCGACCTGAATGCTATCTAGCAGTTGATCCTGACGCGTGGAATACTTAAAGCTGAATACGCCCGGTGCCTGACTAAAGCTCAACGAACTATAAGCGCCATAAGTAAAACCACGTTTCACCCGCAGTTCCTGCATCAATACCGCATTAAATCCGCTACCGCCAAACATGCGATTGGCGACCTCTAAAGCCAGTTTATCTTCAGTAAAGCGAGTTGGGCCTAAATGCCCAAAGGTGACATGCGCCTGAGACGAGTTATAGGGTAGATGTACCACTTCAAAACCAGATTGAGTTTCAGGTTGTGGCAATCGCACTGCTTTTTGCCCTTGGGGTAAATTACCGGCAATACGTTCAGACAGTTCCAGTGCCTGTTTCGGGCTGAGTTTTCCAGTAATGGAAATATTCATATTTTGCGCCACCAAAAACTGATCACGAAATTTTTTCAATAATTCTGCGTTAATTTTCTTGGTACTGCCTTGGGTACCAGTGATTGGTTCTGCATAAGGGTGTTGACCATATAGGGCACGATAAAAACGGATATCCATGAGTCGGCTTGGATTTTCCTGCAGCTGTTTTTGTCCCACTTGGGTATTGCTTAAAGCCAGATTAATGCTGGATGGTTTAAATGATGCATTCTTGAGAACCTCCATCAGCATGCCCAATGCGGGTTCCAGTTTTTCCGGGTCTGATAGCGTACGCAGACGAACCACAAACATATCCCGATAGGCTTGTACGCTGAATTGTGCTCCGGTTTGGTCAAAAACTTCCGCCACCTGATTGGCGCTATATTTGTCGGTTCCTTCACGCATCAACCTGGCTGCCATATTGGATAGACCATATAGGCCTTTGGCAATTTCCTGATCACGGGCCGAACCGGCATTAAAGGTCAGCTGGATATCTACCATGGGAAGATCTTGCGTTTCAACAAACAGCGTGCGTACTTTGTAGCGATTATTTAGATCATGAATATAAGGCGCCTGAAAATCCCGTTGCTGATTAATATTTTTTAAGCTTTGCAGCAAAGGGATAGACTGTAACTGACTCGGATTATCATTTTGGTTAGGCTGGGGATCCAGATAGTTTTCTGCATGGGTAGCCGAGCTAAGACTTAAAATTGAAATAAGCAAAAATGAACGAAGTTGAAGCATTATAATCCCCGTTGCTGGGTGTTTTGTTCAGGAGAGAGATAAAGCGTGCTGAGATTTTCACGTACAAAATAGGCGTTTGCGACACGCTGGATATCCTGAACGCTGACACTTTCAAAGTGTTTCGGTAATTCATCCATCAGGCGATAACTCAAGCCATTGACCTCTAGATTTCCAATCATTTTGGCTTGTCCGGCAATATCATCCTGGCTATAGATCAAATTGGAAATAAAGCGGGTACTGATACGATCCACTTCCTGTTGGGTCATCGCTGTAGTTTTAAGTAAATCCACTTCATCCTGAATTGCTTGTTGTGCTTCTTGCAAAGAGATGCCCGGCGCAGGTAAGGCAGAAATACCAAACAGGCTGTCGCCGCGATTATAGGGATCATAAGAAACGCTGACAGAGGTCAGAATTTTACGATCACGTACCAATCGGTCTTGCAGGCGCGAAGAAATGCCACTGTCCAAAAGACTGCGAATAATGGTCAAGGCATAAGCATCTTGGGGGTTTTTGGCAGTGCCAAGGGATTTTACATTCCAGGTCATGTACAGATTGGGCACCTGAATATTGCTATTGATTTCCATATGCCGATAACCCAAACGCTCAAACTCCAGTACGTCATTGCGAGCCGGTGTTGGACGTGCGGGAATGTCAGCAAAATATTTTTGTACCTGAGCCAAAGCAGCTTCAGATTCTACATTCCCCACAATCACCAGAATGGCATTATTCGGACTGTACCAATCCCGGTACCATTTTTTGACATCATTCAACTGAATATTATTCAGAGTTTTCATGTGTCCAATCACCGGCTGGCGATAATGACTGGTCGGATAACTGATCCATTTAAACCGTTCAAAGGCTTGCGCACGCGGATTGTCATCGGTGCGCTGGCGCCGTTCTTCCATGACGACTTTAATTTCTGGCTCGAAGTCCTGCTGTCGAAGTAATAAATTACTCATCCGGTCAGATTCAAGTTCCAGGGCCATAGGAAAATAGGCCTTAGGATAAAGCTGATAATAATTGGTGTAATTGGTAAAGGTGGCTGCATTGATACTGCCGCCATAAATCCGGCTAAGACGGGTAAATTCATCATTTGGGACTTTATGAGTGCCTTTGAACATCATATGTTCAAGTGCATGGGATACCCCCAGAATATTTCCGGATTCATCACTACTGCCGACTTTGTACCAAATTTGTATCATTACCATGGGCGCACGATGGTCTTCCCGAATAATGACTTTTAAACCGTTACTTAAAGTGGTTTCAAAAGTAGTCCGTGACAATTCGCTTCGGGTTTGTGCCTGAACCGAGTTAAAACTCAGGCTAAGCAAGACTGCTGCACCGAGTGGATAAAGCGTCTGTTTGATCATTTGCGAGAAAGAGGAGATAGTCAAAAAGGTGATGAACACTAGATCTCCTGAAATAGGCGTTTGTATTTAGAGTTATTTTTAATAAATGCGTGCTTGAAAGCAACCGAGAGCTGTAGCTTTTTGGTATGTTTGTCCAGCATTTGCATTGCTAGCTGCAAAGCAGGCAAGTTATGGTAGAATCTGGGTTTTTAACGCAATGCTTTTCAAGGATTCGGCATGCAACAGCAATCTAATGGGCAAAACAAATTTTTGATTGATGCTGATATCGGAGATGATGATGTCACATTACCGAGCTTACCTGCGGTCAATGTGCCTATCGTAGAAACGCCAAGCGAAACAGCTGTAGTTTCTGCACCTGTCGAAACAGAAACTGAAAATGAAGATTCTGCGGCGAAAGGTGGCTTCTTTAGCCGTATGAAAGTGGGTTTAACCAAAACCCGTAAAAACCTTGCCGATGGGATGGTAAATATCCTGATCGGTGGTAAAGAAATTGATGATGAATTATTAGAAGAAGTCGAAGAGCAGCTTCTGGTGGCCGATATCGGTGTGGAAGCCACCAAGACCATTATCGCTAACCTGACTGAACGTACGGCACGTGGTGATTTGATCTATTCGCATTCACTCTATAAAGCGCTTCAGGAAGAACTGGTGGCTTTATTGGCACCACGGGTAAAACCGCTGCATATTGATCCGAATAAATCGCCTTATGTGATTCTGGTAGTTGGTGTGAATGGTGTCGGTAAAACGACTACCATTGGCAAGTTGGCAAAGCGCCTGCAAGGTGAAGGCAAGACCGTCATGTTGGCAGCAGGCGATACTTTCCGTGCGGCTGCAACTGAACAGCTCCAGATCTGGGGTGAGCGTAATAATATTGCGGTTGTTGCTCAGGGTCATGGTGCTGACTCAGCTTCAGTGATTTTCGATGCTTTTGAAAGTGCGCGTGCCAAAGGTGTGGATGTATTGATTGCAGACACAGCGGGCCGTTTGCATAACAAAGGTCATTTGATGCAGGAATTGACTAAAGTAAAACGTGTAATGCAGAAAATCGATGCCACTGCACCTCATGAAGTGATGTTGGTGGTCGATGCCGGTACTGGTCAGAATGCTATTAATCAGGTCGAGATGTTTGATGAGGCGGTAGGCTTGACGGGCTTAACTATTACCAAACTTGATGGTACTGCCAAAGGTGGGGTACTGTTTAATATTGCCAGTCGTACTCATGTGCCGATTCGCTTTATTGGTGTGGGTGAAAAAATTGATGACTTGCGTCCATTCTCTGCCAAATCTTTTGTTGCTGCATTATTTGAAACTGAAAAATAAATAATGCGCAATGCTTCACACAAACTCCGCCAAGTGCGGATTTTGTTGTTTTTGGCTGGTTTGAGTGTTGTAAAAATCAACAGCAAAACCACCACTAAATCTGCCTATCTTAATAAAGGCCTTATAATTGTAGGGGATTCTCTAAGCTGATTTGGCTTGTTTGTTGTGGGGTAGAAAATGGCATTGCTAAATAAGATTGGTCAGGTATTAACAAGCGATATAACCAAGGATTTTAAATTTTCAAGAAAAAATAAACTGAATGATGATTTAGAACTGACTTTTGTCGATCAATTGAAAAAGCGCCGTAGTATCGATCAACTCGGTAAGCGGGTACATTATAGTCAGGCTTATCTTGGCGAAATCATTCAGGAAGCAGTGCGGAGTTGTCCTTCGGCTTATGATTCTCAAACTACGCGCATTGTGGTGTTATTTGCAGATTCTCATCATCAATTCTGGGAAATTGTGAAACAGGTGCAGCGTCAGTATATGCCGGCACATATTTACGAAGGAATTGAAATCAAGTTGAATCAATGTGCTGCGGCCTATGGCACGGTTTTATTTTATGAAGATCAAGCCGTGATTCAACAATTACAAAAGAAAATGCCATTAAATAGTGAGGATTTTCCAGCATGGTCGGAACAAACTTCCGGTATGGCGCAATTTGCCGTATGGACGACGCTGGCAGATTCTGGCTTAGGGGCATCCTTACAGCACTATAATCCACTGATTGATGAAAGGGTCGCAGAGCATTTTCAGATTGAAAAGAACTGGTTGTTACGCGCACAACTTTGCTTTGGGTCAATTGAACAAACAGTAGCAGAAAAATTACAAAAACCGGATCAGCATCGTTTCAAAGTATTTAATTAAAAGTTTATAGAACACTTTATATGTGACAGCATGGAAGCTGCGGATAAAATCAGATACAAATACGCTACTCAGATCTAAATCTGATTGTTCTATAAATAAAACACATTGTTATCGAAATGCACCTGTCTTGGGTGCTTAAAGCACGTAATATAACTTTATCGATTTTCAAATAACCAAAATATACAGAGGTGGGTTCATGGCATTTTTAGATCAAATCAAACAACGCCGTAGCATTTATTCAATTGGAAAAAATGTAGATCTGGATCAAGCAGAAATTGAGAAAATCATTAAAGATGCGGTGAAGCACAGTCCGTCATCTTTTAACTCGCAAACCTCGCGTGTGGTGATTTTATTTGGTCAATCACATGATACTTTCTGGCATATTGTACGTGAAACTTTACGTGACCTGGTTTCAGCAGATGCATTTGAATCAACTAATAGCAAGATCAATGCTTTTGCTGCGGGTTATGGTACCGCATTGTTTTATGAAGATCAGAATGTGGTGAAGTCGATGCAGGAGCAGTTTGCACTCTATGTCGATAACTTCCCGGTCTGGTCTGAGCATTCTTCCGCTATTGCACAGTTTGCAACCTGGACCGCTTTGGCAGAAAAAAATATCGGTGCTTCATTGCAGCACTACAATCCAATTATTGATGAAGAAGTCGCACAAACTTTCGAGATTCCATCTCACTGGAAGCTTCGCGCTCAACTGGTATTTGGGTCAATTGAAGCACCTGCAGGTGAAAAAACCTTTATGGATGATGCAGAGCGCTTTAAGACTTTTGCATAAATGATTTTAGATTATAAAAAAAGAAGCACTTTGATGCTTCTTTTTTTATGTCTTAGAGTTGGATTTGGATATGATGTGATATCTCTAGCAAATAAATGCTAAAAACACAGGCTGTATCGCTCTAGCTTATGTCATAAGATTGTCATTTAAGCGCGGCATAGTGCAGCTAATTTTTAATAAACAACCAAAAATGAGTAAAGGATATGGGTTTACGTATTGCGGCAACTGCAGCAGTGTTTCTGTTTAGCACACCAGTTTTTTCGGCAGTGACCGTCACAGTACCTGAAGAAATAAAAATTGTTGCCGTAAATGATCAAGAGGTGAACTCGGGTCTATTACGTTCTAATCAGACTTATAGCTTGGATGCAGGTGTAAATGCGATCAGCGTACGCTATAACGAATTTTTCCAGCATTCAGACAATTCACATGACATTTTAAAGTCAGGTGTGGTTACGGTAAAAACACCAAGCCTTAAAGATGGTGAAACTTACCGTTTAGCACTTATTCAGGCGCCTAAAGATTTTGATGCAGCGCAAAAATATAAAGATCAGCCCATTATTGGCCTATATGATGCGAAAAATCAGCTCTTAGTCCAGCAGGCGGGCGCTAAAGATGCAGCGAAACCATGGTTTGGAAATCGCGTGTTGACTAAAAAAGTAGATATGACAACTCAAGCTGCGACACCAGTTAATCAACCTTCAGCTGTATATACTCAGTCAGCAGACCAGAATGATCAGCAGCTGATTCAATTATGGCAGAAAGCTTCTAAAGCTGAACGTCAAAAATTTATGACTTGGCTCGCTGAGCAGACAAATTAAAATATTTTGATGAAGAATCAAAAAGATCACCATTGAGGTGATCTTTTTTTATGAGATGAAGGCTAGAAAATTAACATTTGCTTAAACTTTTCATGCGGAATTAGCTAGAAAAACGCAAAAAAGTGTTAAAAATAGCCTTTTAGATTAAAAAATAAACGTATGATTGGTTTTTTTGAATATTTTTAAGAAAAGTCCTTGCGCTCGTTTTGAAACTGTATAGAATACGCAGCACACCAACGCAATGCATGAAACGAAACGTTAAGTGATTGGGTTGGAGCTTGAAACTGACGAGGTTTTAAGAAGATCATTAAGAGATTATGAAGAACAACTTGTGTGGATTTTTACTGGTTGATTGATCGAAATTATTTTCATTGATTGATGGTAGAAATTACTCGAAGTTTATTTGAGAAATATTTGTCAGAAAATTGATGAGCCAAGATTGGTGCCCTTTAAGGCACTACATAGTATTAAACTGAAGAGTTTGATCATGGCTCAGATTGAACGCTGGCGGCAGGCTTAACACATGCAAGTCGAGCGGGGAAAGGTAGCTTGCTACTTAACCTAGCGGCGGACGGGTGAGTAATGCTTAGGAATCTGCCTATTAGTG